>JBDRZF010000063.1:0-6907 GCA_039803805.1 Caldifarciminota bacterium | reverse complement strand
GCTGAATTTATCGGGAAAATAAAGGATAAAACTAAAAAACCTATTCCTGCAATAAACATAGGAATAGATGCAGCAGTAATAACTGCAATTGCAAATGATTATGGTTTTGAGGAAATTTTTTCAAAACAGATTGAAGCAATTGGCAAAAAGGATGATATATTAATCATATTTTCAACTTCTGGAAAATCAAAGAATGTTTCTAAAGCAATTTTAAAGGCAAAGGAAATCGGTTTAAAAATAATATATTTTACAGGTGAAAATTCCCCTTTAAATGAAGAATTTTGCGATTTTGTTATAAAATTGCCAACTTCTCAAAAAGAAATAATTCAAGAAGTTTATATGATTTTATGGCATATAATTGTTGAAAAGATTGAAGAAAAATTATGAAAGAATATAAAGTTCTTGATAAGGGCTTTGTAAGGTTGATTGACTTTTTAGGAGGGGATAATGCAGTGGTTCAGGCAGCAAGGGTTTCCCATGGTGAAGGACTTAAAGGAGAAGAAAAGGATAAGAAACTTATAAGATATCTTTTAAAGAATCAGCATTTAACACCCTTTGAACATTCAGTTTTTAAATTTCATATAAAATGTCCAATATTTGTTGCAAGGCAATGGTTCAGGCACAGATGGGCTTCTTACAATGAAATATCTGGAAGATATACAGAATATCCTGATGAATATTATGTTCCTGAAAAATTGAGAGGACAGAGTGAAAAGGATAAACAATCAAGTGAGTTTATTGAAATTGAAGGGGAAAAGGAAATTTTAAAGGAAATAAAGGAATTGCAGGAAAGGGTTTTTGAATTTTATAAAAAGTTGCTTGAAAAGGGGGTTGCAAAAGAACTTGCAAGAATTATCCTGCCTTTAAGCACATACACAGAATTTTACTGGACAGTAAATGCAAGGTCTTTAATGAATTTTATAAATTTAAGAGCAGATATACATGCTCAATGGGAAATAAGACAGTATGCAGAAATAATTGCTGAAATATTCAAAGAGAAAATGCCATGGACATATGAAGCATTTGTTGAATTTTGCTTTACGGGGAAAAATCCAAAGATTAAGAAAGAGGAAATTTGAAGATATTAATTCTTTTTTTATCTTTTTATTTAATTAAAGGAAATGTTATAAACCAGACTCTCAAAAAAAATCAAGGGAATGTAAAAATTTTTATTTTTAATATATTACAAGAAAGATTAACTCCTGTTGATTCCCTATTTTCTAAAAATGGCGAGTTTAAATTTGATCTAAAAGAAGGAGTTTATTTAGTAAAAGTGTTTTATAAGGATGTAATTTTTAGAAATATTATTTCTATAAATAAGGACACCTCCTTAAATTTTAATATATGGGAAACAAAGAGTGATGAAAAAATAGTAAAAATTTCAAGGGTCCATATGGCAATTTTAAAAGAAGATAACAAAATTTCAGTTATAGAAGTTATAACATTTAAAAATGATGAAAATTATGCATTTTTTAAACCCTTTGAAATAAATCTTTCAGAAGGAATTGAAAATTTTTCACCTTTTACAGGGCTTTTCCTTGATGAAGTTATAATTTTAAAAAATAAATTATTATACCATTTCCCAATACCTCCGGGAGAAGAGGTTTTATCTTTTCAGTATAATATAAAAGGAGATTTTGAATATGAAAGAATTTTCCCTTTTAAAATAAATCTATTTGAAATATTTTTATCCAAGGATTTAAAAATTGAAAATATAGAAAATGGGGAAACCTTTGAAAGTAATGGTAAAAAATATTTAAGATTTAAGTTGAAAGATATAAAAGAAAATGAAAAGATTTATTTTAAAGTGAAAATTAAAAGAAAAATTTACTTAAAAGATTTAGTTCCAATTTTAATTGTTATAATATTTATAGGGATTTTCTTAATTTTTAAATGGAAGAGAAGATAATAGAAGTAGAAAACATTTCAAAAAATTTTGGAAATATTAAAGCATTAGATGATGTTTCTTTTTATTTAAGAAAGGGAGAAATATTATGCATTCTTGGAGAAAATGGTTCGGGAAAATCAACACTTATAAATATAATTGCAGGAATTATAAAACCTTTAAAAGGAAATATAAGAATATTTGGTAAAGATCCCTTTAAAGAAAGGGATGTTTATTCAAAAATTGGGTTTTTATTTCATGAACCTCTCTTTTATCCAGAACTTACCCTTTATGAAAATTTATATATAATTGCAAGAATAATCGGAATTGAAAAACCCTTTAAAAAAATTGAAAAAATTTCCTCTGAATTTTTAATAGAACATAAATTAAATGAGAAGGTTAAAAATCTTTCAAGAGGAGAAATTCAAAAAGCAGGTTTTATAAGAGCATTTTTAAATGAACCTGAAATTTTAGTGCTTGATGAACCATTCACTGCAATTGACGAGAATGGAAGAAAAACAATAATTAAAAAATTTTTAGAATTTAAAAATAATAAAAGATCAATAATATTTTCCACTCATGAAAGAGAAATTGCAGAGGAGTTATCGGATAGAATTTTAATTCTTTCAAAAGGTAAAAGAATATTTTTTGGGAATAAATTTGAAAGAAAAATTTTTTTATCTTTATAATAAGGATGTTTAAATTTAAGCAAGGGGGTTATATGAAAAAAGTATGGGTGCTCCTTATAATAAGTGCAGGGATACTCTCCTCCTTTACAGTGGATACAATATGGATACCGATGAGAGATGGCATTTTACTTGTTGCAGATGTTTATGCTCCTGACCCTCAATATCATCCATTTCCAAGACCTGTAATTCTTCAAAGAACGCCTTATGAAAGAAGTATTGATGATTCCCTTCTTCTTTCATTTGCCTGTGATTATCTTGGTTATGTAATAATTTCTCAAAACTTAAGGGGAAGATATGAATCGCAAGGTGAACCACTTATTTTTGTGACCGATGGATGGGGACCTCTAAGGGATGGTTTTGATACTGTTGAATGGATTGCCTTATGGGATTCTATATGCAATGGTAAAATAGGAATGATTGGTGCTTCTGCTCCTGGTATGACCCAATATTTTTGTGCAGGTTCAACTCCTCCCTCTCTTGATGTTGTTGCCCCACTTGCTGCTGCTCCCTCTCTTTATCATCACTGCGCATGGCCTGGTGGAGAGCTTAGAAAGGCGCTTGTTGAAAGTTGGCTTAATGGTGTTGGAAATCCATGGTTAATTGACACTGTATGTAATCATCCAAATTATGATTCAATGTGGAGTTGGGTTGATTTGACAAGTAGATGGGATTCTGCACCATATCCAATGTATCATGTAACAGGATGGTTTGACCTTTATACTGATGGACAATTTGAAGCATTTTCAGAACTTCAAAAAAGATTTAAAAAGCAAAAAATACTTTGCGGTGTATGGAGACATGGTGATTTCGGAAACAATAAAGTTGGAGACCTTGTTTTCCCTTCAAATGCAAAACTTGATGAAGCATGGGCACTTGAAAGACTCATAATGTGGTACAATTATTTCTTATATGATGATACAACAAATGGAATATTTGATGAACCACCTGTTAGATTTTATTTAATGGGAGATGTTTCTGATACAACAGATACAATATACTGGAATAGATGGGTTCTTGCTGATACATGGCCACTTCCTCAAGTAACATATAAAAAATTCTATTTAAGAGCAGGAGGTCTTCTTGACACAATCCCGCCCACTACTAATGAACCACCTGATACATATATGTATAATCCACTAACTCCAACATGGACAATTGGTGGAAGGGAATATATAGGAATTCCACCATGGGGACCTGATTCAATGTATGGTGGATATGGACCAAGAAATCAAAACCCTATAGAGGGAAGACCTGATGTCCTTGTTTATACAACTCCTCCTTTAACCCATCCTGTTGCTGTTATAGGGAAAATAAAAATGGTTTTATTTGCATCCTCTGATAGATATGATACTGATTTCTCTGTAAGAGTTACCGATGTTTATCCTGATGGAAAATCATATTTAATGACCGATGGAATTCTAATGGCAAGACACAGACATGGTTTGGATGTTGAAGACTCACTTATTCCACATGTTCCTGATACATTTGAAATAGATGTTTGGAGCACTGCAAATGTATTTAATACAGGACATAGAATAAGAGTAATAATTTCTTCTTCAAATTTTCCAAGATTTGAAAGAAATCCAAACCATGGAGGACCATTTGCAAGAAATGATACATTGAATGCTCTTATTGCAACAAATGTTGTCTATCATACACCTTTAATGCCTTCACATCTTCTTTTACCTATCCATCCATTCCCTGTTGTAACAAAAGAAAAGAATATTGCAAGAAAGGATGATATAAAGATTTTAACCGGAATTTCAAGGTCTCCAAAATTTACATTAATGGTAAGCAGCCCCGGAGAATTAACAATTGATTTATATGATGCATCAGGAAGGAAAACACAAAACATTTACAAAGGGAAAATAAGCGAAGGAAAACATATATTTGAAATAAAGAAAGAACTCCCTTCAGGAAATTACTTTGTTATTGCTAAAAAAGGGAAAATACTCACCAAAGGGAAACTTGTTATTTTAAAATAAAAGTGCGAGATTAATTTCATTTTTATTTATTTACCATCACTTTTTGTATAATATTATACCATTTAAGATTGAGAGGATAAAAAATGGGTTGTAGAATACCATAACATTTTAAACTCATAAGAATTATTGATATATCTTTTAAATACCCAGATTTAATTTTAGGTATAAAAAATAAACAATTACCTTATGGAAATTTCTCAAATTCCTAAATTTTAATTATTCTTTTAAAACACATCCTATTCCAAAAAATATTAAATAACCATTAAAAGAGTAAGTTTTTTTATTTCTTATGATTGTATAAAAAGTATTGATGGAGGTATCTAAAAGAAGATTCATATTTTTTATCCTTTTTCTTAAGCAAATAGTAGGTGCTATTAAGTAATTTGTTGCAGAACCACTGCGTTGAAGACCGGGATACAATGGACCCTCATATGTAAAACTTGATAATCCAAAATTAAAGAGAATATCGAAATTTTTAACTTTTAAATTTCTCAAATAAGAAAGAATAAGAATATTTTCCACTCCCTCCGCAGGAAGCACTCCTATATAATTTGGGTGAGGAATCACTCTATATCCTGCTCTATGAATATATTCAAATTTTATTCCATTTTGGCTTTTTCCTATTTTCAACCACAACTTAGTACTCAGTTCACTTCCATCTCCACGAGGATGACAGGGTTTTTTGTTAAAAGATAACTCATTCCCATAATTAATCCATATAGATAAAAGCAAACTTAAAATTAAATTCATTTTTACCCCCTTCTTAACTCAAAATTAAGATTTTAAATAATGCAGGATTTAAAAAAAAGTCAAGTATGTATAATTTTTCAGAAAGTATTCAAGAGGCAAAAGTAGACAACAAAAAATTCTTTAACTCGTTATTTTAAAATAAAAGTGCGAGGGAGGGGATTTGAACCCCCACGGGCTTTCGCCCACCAGATCCTAAATCTGGTGCGTCTGCCAGGTTCCGCCACCCTCGCATCAAAAATTACTTAAATCAACTTCAGGAAATTTTCTTAGTTCTTTCAAAATTATTTCTTTTATATTATCAAGTTTTTCTTCTGTTTTCCCTTCAAATCTTAAAACAAGGACAGGCTGAGTATTTGATGCTCTCACAAGCCCAAAACCATCCTCAAATTCTATCCTTGCTCCATCTATGTCAATAACTTCATATTTCTCTTTAAGTCTCTCTTTTATTTTTTCAACAACCTCAAATTTTTTCTCATCAGGACAGGGAACCCTTATTTCAGGTGTTGAATAATAAAAGGGGATTTCGTCATGCAATTCTGATAACTTTTTATTCTCCTCTTCCATCAATTCAAAAATCCTTATTGATGCGTATATTGCATCATCATATCCATAATATCTATCATTAAAGAAAATATGACCTGACATCTCGCCTGCAATTGGTGCATTCTCCTCCTTCAATTTTGCCTTAACAAGGGAATGACCTGTTTTCCATATAATTGGTTTACCACCAAGTTTTTTAATATACTCAACAACCCCTTTTGATGTCTTAACATCAAATATTATCTTTGAACCTGGATAATCCTTTAAAATCTTCTTTGATAATATTGCAAGGATTTTATCACCAAAAATTACCCTTTTTTTATCATCTATAATACCAATTCTATCACCATCACCATCAAATCCTATTCCACCATCAAATTTATCTTCTTCCATAATTTTGAATAAATCATTTAAATATTCTTTAACCGTTGGATCGGGTAAATGGGAGGGGAAATTGCCATCGGGTTTCATATTTATTCCTTTAAATTCTATTTTGTAACTCTTCCATAATTTTTCTATAACAGGTCCACATGTCCCATTCCCTGGATCAACTGCAAATTTGAATCTTTTATTTATCTTAACCTTTTTATTAACATCCTCAATATAATCATCAATTATTTTTTCATATAATTTTTCTTTCCCTTTTCCTTTCTCAAAATCTTCATTTTCAATAATTTCCTTTAATTTCTGTATACCCTCTCCATAAAGAGTTTCTTTAAAAACCATAAGTTTCATACCATTGTATTCTTTTGGATTATGACTGCCTGTTATTTGTATTCCTCCATCAGTTTCAAGTTTAAATACTGAAAAATAAAGTAAAGGTGTTGGAACAATACCAATCTCTATAACATCAATCCCTGTTTCAAGGACCCCTTCTTTAACATTTTCCTTTATCCTTTCAGAAGAGAGCCTTACATCATATCCAATCGTTATTTTTTTCCCACCTTTCCTTTTTAAAATTGTGCCAAAAGCCCTTCCAATATTTTTTACAACTTCTTCATTTAAATCAATATCTGCAACCCCTCTTATATCATATTCCCTGAAAATATAAGGATTAA
>JBDRZF010000062.1:5769-6941 GCA_039803805.1 Caldifarciminota bacterium | reverse complement strand
ATATAAATCAAGAAAGGTTCATCCAAGACTTGCGGCATATCTTGTTTCGGTTAAAAAAGTCATAGAGGCAATGAAATTAAGAGGCTGGGTGTAAAAAAGAAGTTAATTTATTTTAAATTTTAATGGAAATACAGTTAAAAGAATTAAAAGAAGGAAAAACAAGTTTTGAATTTAAAAATCAAAAGGGAGAAATTCTTGAGATTGAAGAAAAAAGGGGGGTTAAAGTTAAAAATTTTAAAGCATCTGGTGAGATAAGGAAGTCAAGACTTGAATATTTTTTAATCTTAAATGTGATTTCAAAAGTTTTGCTTGAATGTGCAAGATGCCTTGAAAAATTTGAAAAAAATTTTGAGGAAAAGGGAGAATATCATATAAAGATTGGAAAGGATAAACTTCTTGATAAAAAAGAAGTAGAAATTCAGGAAGAAAATATAAATACAATTTATCTTGATGAACCTGTTTTAAATTTGATCCCTCTTATAAGAGAGATAATTTTGCTCTCTCTACCCATGAAACCATTATGCAAAGAAGATTGCAAGGGTTTATGTCCTCTCTGTGGAAAAAATAAAAATAAGGAGGAATGCAATTGTAAGGTTGAGATAAGCACACCGCTTTCAAAAATTAAAGATGTTTTCCCAAAATGAAAAATTTTTCCTTATTTATTCCTACAAAATATTATTTTGGATGGAATTCTCTTGAAATTTTACCTTTAAAGGCGAAAGAGATAGGGAAAAGAGCATTTCTTGTTACAGGTAAAAAATTTTTAAAGGAAAAAGGTATTCTTGATAAAATAAAAAGCATGCTTAAAGAAAATGGCATTGAATTTTTCCATTATGATAATATAACTCCAAATCCTAAAACCTATGAAGTTGATGAAGGAGCAAGGATATTAAAAAAGGAAAAATGCGATTTTATAATAGGGATAGGCGGTGGAAGCGTAATGGATGCGTCAAAGGGAATAGCGATTATGGCAAAAAACAAAGGTAGCATATGGGATTATATGATGATGAAAAAAGAGATAAAAGATGCCTTACCAGTTATGCTCGTTCCAACAATTCCTGCTTCTGGTTCAGAGTATAATCCGGGTGGTGTTATAACAAATCCTGATGAAAAAAGGAAGTGGTTTTTCAGGGATGACAAAGTTTATCCAAAAATTTCAATAGTTGACCCAG
>JBDRZF010000062.1:0-5759 GCA_039803805.1 Caldifarciminota bacterium | reverse complement strand
GAATTTACAAGGTTTTTACCTTTCTCCTATCTTTCAAAAGGGGGAATTGATATAATAACCCATATGCTTGAACCAGTTTTAACATCTGAAATTTATGGATATATTCAATACAATTTTTCAGCAAAACTTATAAAGGGAGTAATAGAATCAATTATTAAAATAAAGGAAAATAAAGATGATAGAGAAGCAAGAGAGAATTTATGTTATAGTGCCTCTTTAGCCCTCTCAGGGATTCCAACCAGAGGTATTGGTGGATTTGCAATAATGCACTGGCTTGAACATATATTATCGGGTTTTTATGATAATATTTCCCATCCAGATGGTCTCTGTCTTTTATTATTACCATTTATAAAAATCATCAAAGAAAGATTTTCTCAAAATTTTAAAAAGTTTGAAGAAATTTATGGAGAAGATGTTGAAAAAGTTTTTAAAGATTATTTGGAAAAAATCGGTTTTAAATATTCTTTAAAGGATTATAATGTAAAAGAAGAGGATATAGAAGAATTTGTTAAAGAATATGAATTTCTGATGAAAAATTTTCCTGATTTCGGATTTGATAAAATAAGTCTAAAGGATGTTGAAAAAATTTATTTAGAAATTCTTTAAAATGAAGGAACTTTTTAAATATTTCTGGAAATGGAAATTTAAAATATTTTTAGGGGTTTTAGCCCTTATCATAGTTGATCTATCACAACTATTTGTTCCAATTGTTATAAAAAGTGCAATTGATAAATTAATAGAAGGGATTGCAAATTTAAAAATTCTTTTAATACATTTTATCATAATAACTTTTCTTGCTCTATTAACTGCTATTTTTAGATATTTTTGGAGATATTTTATAATGGGAA
Source organism: Caldifarciminota bacterium (assembly GCA_039803805.1). Classification (GTDB taxonomy): domain Bacteria; phylum Hydrothermota; class Hydrothermia; order Hydrothermales; family Hydrothermaceae; genus JBDRZD01. The sequence goes on along the minus strand of JBDRZF010000062.1, from coordinate 4,911 downwards.
GTGCAAGAGAAATTGAAAAAAATATAAGGGAAAAACTTTACAAACACCTTTTAACACTTGATTTTTATTTTTATCAGAGAAAAAAAGTTGGTGATATAATGGCTCATTCAACAAATGACCTTGAGGCAATAAGAATGGCGTGCGGTATGGGAATTGTTGGTGCTGCTGACTTTTTTATAATGTTTTTTGTTTCCCTTTTCTTTATGTTAAAAATAAGTCCTTCTCTAACCATCTATGTTCTTCTTCCTCTTCCAATTCTTTCTGTAATAATGTTAATTTTTGGCAGAAAAATTCACAACCTTTTCAGAAAAGTGCAAGAAGGTTTTTCTCATCTTTCTGAGATTGCACAGGAAAGTTTTTCAGGAATTAAAGTGATAAAATCATTTGTAAGAGAAAAACAGGAGGAAAAAGTATTTTATAAAGGAAATCATTTATTTTTTAAAAGGAATATGAGTCTTGCTTATCTATGGGGTGCTTTTATGCCTTTAATTACATTTATTTCAGGAATTTCACTTGTAATACTTCTTTTCATAGGTGGCAAAAAAGTAATATTGAATGAACTTTCCCTTGGAAGTTTTGTTGCTTTTGTTTCATATATAGAATTTATGATATGGCCAATGATGGCTATAGGATGGGTAACAAATATATTCCAGAGAGGCGCTGCCTCAATGGAAAGGATAAATAATTTATTAAAAGAAAAACCAATTATTAAAAATATTCCAAATTGTATAAAAATTAAAAAATTTAAAGGAGAAATTGAAGTAAGAAACTTAACATTTTATTATCCAAACAGTGAAAAACCCGCTTTAAAAAATATATCCTTTAAAATAAATCCTGGCGAAAAGATAGGGATTTTGGGGAAAATAGGAAGCGGGAAGACAACCCTTGTAAATCTATTTTTAAGAATTCTTGAAGTTCCTGAAAAAACCATATTTATAGATGGAAAGGATATAAGGGAATACTGTATTTATGATCTAAGAAGGGAAATATTTTTACTTCCACAGGAAAGTGTCGTTTTTTCTGGGACAATAAGGGAAAACATTGCCTTTTTAAACCCCTATGCAAAAGAAGAAGAAATTATAAATGCTTCAAAGTTTGCAGAAATTTATGATGAAATAATTTCTTTCCCAAAAAAATTTGATTCAATTGTAGGTGAAAGGGGGTTGATGCTCTCTGGTGGGCAGAAGCAAAGAATAGCCCTTTCAAGAGCCTTCTTTTCAAATCCTTCAATAATTATTCTTGATGATGCCCTATCACAGGTTGACAGTGAAACAGAAGAAAAGATAATTATGAATTTGAGTAAATACCTAAATGAGAAAACAGCAATAATAATTTCCTATAGAACTTCTGTCTTAAAAAATTTAGATAGAATAATTGTTATGGTAGATGGTGAAATTGAAGATATAGGAAGACATGAAGAATTAATTCAAAAAGATGGTTTTTATAAAAAAGTTTATGAAGTGCAGAGTGCCTTAATTGAGGTAATGAAATGAGACACTTTGATTTTTTAGAAGAAGAAAGACTTAAGGGGACACAGGATATAAGGATTTTTAAAAGGCTTTTAAAATATGTAAAAAAGAATTATTTAAGAATAATATTTTTAGTATTTATCTTACTTATTTTTACAACAATATTTGATTTAACATTACCCTATTTAACAAAATTTGCCATAGATGAACACATCGTTCCTCCCTACAGGATTTTAAATTTTGAAAAAAATAAAGAACTTGAAGAAAAATTTTTGAAGGAATTTAAAGGCAAAAAATTAAAAATTGAAGAAAATAAATATATTGTTAAAAAAAGGGATTTGTCTTCTTATGAAATTAGATTTTATGAGAAAAAAAATATTTTGGAAAAGGGGCTTTATATAGAGGTTTATGAAGTAAAAGAAAATGTTAATTTAATAAAGGCAGAAGGTAAAATATTTGCAAGATATGAAGACATAATTAAATTTCCACCTTCAAAAATATTAAAAATAAGGGGAAAAGATATTGATGGCATTAAAAAAATTGCAATTTTATATCTCTTAATAATATTTTTCCTTGGAATATTCACCTATTCCCATATGGTCCTTCTTGAATATGTTGGTCAAAAAATTGCAATTGATATAAGAATGGATTTATTTTCCCATATTTTAAAGCTGCCAATGTCATTTTTTGATAAAAATCCTGTTGGTCGTCTTGTAACAAGGGTGACAAATGATGTGGCAACCCTGAATGAATTCTTCACGGGTGTGCTTGTATATTTCTTTAAGGATGCAATTTTAATAATAGGAATAAGTATTATAATGATTAAAATGAACTTTAAAATTGCTTTAATAATTCTTGCACTTTCTCCATTTATTGCAATAGCAAGTGAAGTATTCAGAAGAAAAGTAAGGGATGCCTATAGAGAGGTAAGAAGGAAAGTTGCCCATTTAAATGCCTATACAAATGAGACACTTTCTGCAATAAGTTTGATTCAAGCATATAATCAAGAAGAAGAAAGTTATAAAAAGTTTGACAGGATAAATGTGGATTTATTTAAGGCTAATATGAAACAGTTATTTGTGTTTGCAGTTTTCAGACCAATAATAGATTTTATAAGGGCATTGGCAATTGCTTTACTCATTTTATCTGGTGGAATTTTTATAATGAAAGGTGGATTCACACTCGGCTCCCTTGCTGCCTTTTTATACTATATTGAAATGTTTTTCAGACCAATTGCAGATTTATCAGAAAAATATAATATACTTCAATCAGCAATGGCTGGTGCAGAAAGGATAGTCAATCTTCTTGATGAAAAAGAAGAAGATAAAGGGAATGGTAAATTTTCTAAGAGGAAAGGTGAAATAGTATTTGAGGATGTTTGGTTAAAATATGATGAAGGAGAATGGGTGTTAAAAGGTGTATCCTTTAAAGTTAATCCAAATGAAAAGGTTGCAATTGTGGGTCCTACAGGTGCAGGCAAAACATCACTCATTTCAGCAATTTTAAAATTTTATCCAATTCAAAAAGGAAGAATATTAATTGATGGCATTGATATAAGGGAATGGGATACATACAAGCTCAGAAAAAGAATGGCACTTGTTCTTCAAGATGTTTTCATATTTTCTGGAAATTTTATTGATAATATTACTTTAAGGGAGGAAAATGTAGATATAGAAAAAGTAAAAGAGAGTGCAAAAAGGGTATATCTAAATGAATTTATTGAAAGAAGAGAAAGAAATTATTTTGAAGAGATAAGTGAAAAGGGAAAAAATTTATCTCAAGGAGAAAGGCAACTACTTTCCTTTGCGAGGGCACTTTATTTTGAACCGGAAATTTTAATTTTAGATGAGCCAACTTCCTCTGTTGATTCTTATACAGAATATCTAATTCAAAGGGGAATAAAAGAACTTTTAAAAGATAAGACATCTTTAATAATTGCCCATAGATTATCAACAATAAAAGATTGTGACAAAATAATTGTTTTACATAAAGGAAAAATTGTTGAAACTGGCAAGCATGAAGAACTCCTTGAAAAAAAGGGATTATATGCAAAATTGTGGGAATTACAAATAAAGGAAAAAGAAATTATTTTTGGATAATTTTACTCTTTAACTATTTCAACCCTTTTATTTTTGCTCTTCCTTATTTTTATTTAAAGCAATATGGCAGATTGATCCAACACTAAATGCCTTCGGTTTTCCCTTTGAAATACCATTTATACATATATCATTTCTGCATGTTCATATATTTCAGAAGCTATTTTATCAATTCTTTCATATTCAATCCTTTCATCAAGAGTTTCTATTAAAATCTCCTTTACAGCCATTTTAATTTTTGCCTTTAATGTTTCTTTTTTATTCCAATCAACTATCTTAATATAATAACCCAACCTCTTCACCACTTCCTTTGCAACCTTTTTAATCTCTTCTTCATTTATAAAAACTCCTTTTTCACTTGAAAGCATATCATAGAAAGCAAGTTCCTCTTCAGTTAAATTTAAATTTTCACCTTCTTCAATCCTTTTTTTAATTTCTTTTGCAATCTCTATTAACTCTTCAATAATCTCAGCAGTATCCAGAAGTTTAATATTGTATTTTTCTATCAATTCTTTAAGCCTTTCGTATAATGATTTGTATCTTAAAGGATTTTTCCTTATTCTCACTTTAAGTTCTTCTGTTAAAAGTTTTCTAATTAAATCAATTGCATAATTTTTATGTTCAATATTCTTAAACTGGAGAAGAAATTCTTCATCAAGAATTGAAATATCAGGTTTTTCTTTTTGAAGAAGGGAAAATATATCTACAGGTTCTTCAGCTGAGATACTTTTTGAAATCAATTGATTTATTTCATACTCAATGTCCCTTGATATTTCTGGTCTTGGTGCTGAATACTTTACAATCATTTTTTTAATCATTTCAAAGAATCTTATATCATCCTTGATTTTAATTGTTTCAGGATGAGGGCTGGCAAGGGCATAAATCTTTTTCAAAGCAACAAAATTTTTTATAAAGTTTTTCTTTTTCTCTTCGGTATCTAATAAATTATATGCTGAAACTGTTAATTTAGAAAGTTCCTCTGGTTTTAATATTTTCCAGTTTTTATAATTAAGTCCATAAAACATTGAAGAAACAATATCGTATTTTTCTTTTAGCAAGTTTATAACTTTATTTATATCAGTTAAAACTTTTTCAATAGTTTCTATTGTATATTTACTTAAAGATTTCCTTAAATCATCAGCAATACCAATATAATCAACAATAAGACCCGCAGGTTTATCTTTAAAAACCCTGTTTACTCTTGCTATTGCCTGAATTAAATTGTGGTCTTTCATTGGTTTATCAAAATACATAGTATGAAGGCAAGGAATATCAAAACCAGTCAAAAGCATATCAACAACTATTACCATTTTTGGGTCTCTTTCTGGATTTTTGAAGTTGTTAAG
>JBDRZF010000061.1:0-6988 GCA_039803805.1 Caldifarciminota bacterium | reverse complement strand
CATAAAACCTTTCTCGCCCTTTCAGTAAATTTATTCTCCCTATCTATCATAAAAACTCCTTATATTTTTAAATTCTTTGAAATTTCTCCTATCCATAAAATTTCGCCCTTTTCACCTTTTAAAACAAAATACATTCCGATAAGTATTACAATAAGAAGCGATAGCAAAAATAGGGAAAAGAAAAAGTTGAAAAATAAGTATCTCAAAAATGGTATCCCATAAAACAAAAGGTAAAGAGAAAAGAAAAATAGAACTCCTATAATTTCTAAAATAAAAAGCATAAATCCCTGTCTTGCATGAAAAATAACAAAATCATCTTCCTTTTCTTTTAAAAGGGGTATTATGCATAAAAATGGCAGATAACTCATAAGAGCAAAAATTTTCTTTTCCTCCATTTACCCTCCCTTTACACTAATAACTCCTTCAATATATTCAAATATATTCGTGATTTCATCCTTAAATGGGGAATCCTTCCATAAATCCTCATTTTCTTTAATAACATTAAGAATGAGATTTTTGTTATTTTCAAGTTCCTTTAGCATTTCAACCTTCCTTAAAAAATAATAAGACTTTTGAAATTTAAATGGTGCAATTTTAATAGCATTTTCAATCCTTTTAATTGCTTTATCCTTTTCCTTTCTTGAAAAATAAATCTCTGAAAGACCTTCTTCTGCTGCTGCAATAAGAAAATCATCACCTGATTTTGAAGAGATATATTCTTTAAAGTATCTTTCCGCTTCGTTTAAATCTCCTTTTAGAAATGAGAGATGTCCTAAATAATAAATTGATTTTTTGCCTTCAAATGAATTTTTTGAATTATTATAAATCTGCTTTAAAAGTTCTTCAGATTTCTGCAATTCACCACTATTTAAAAATGTGAGTGCTTGAATAAAAATTCTTTCTCCTTGAAAATCCTTACCCCCGGTTCTTTTCTGGGTAAGAAAAACTATCAAAATTATAACAACAAATAAAATTATAAATATCCCACTTATTTTTTTAGGATCTTTCCTGAATATATCAAAAAAAGAAAGGATTGCTTCTTCAACTTTATCCCTTTTTAATTCCTCTTTTGTTATTTTTCTTTTTTTCTTAATTTTCATAAATTAAATTATACAAGTTTATAATAGAATTTGTCAATCCTTATTTAAATATGGAATCGGGCATAAAAAATCAGATTCAAAAATACTGCCTTTAACTCTTTTAATCCTTGCAAGACAACCGAAACAGGATTCAAAAAACTTACAATTCGCACATTCTCCCTTCCTTTTATCCCTTCTCCTTGCAAATAAGAGTTCTTCATCTCCTTTCATTTTCTCCCATATTTTTTCCAAGGAAGTATTTATTATATTTCCCATAGTCCATCCCTTATCTGCAAACATGCAAGGACGAACATCACCATTTGTTTGAATATAAATGTATTCTCCAGCAATACATCCCTTTTTATTTGCTATTATGCCTGATTCGGTGCCCTCTTTCCATTTTATCTTCTTTAAGGAAAGATACACATTAAAAAATGGTTCATCAAAAAATAATTTAATTTCTGATTCACCACTTATTTTTATTATTCTCTCCATCACTTCAATGTATTCTTTTGGTGAAAGAGATAATTTGTAATAATCATTAAGCGGTTCAAAAGGCTCTAAAGGAATAAAAATTATAACTTTAACTTTAAATTTTTTACCCCACTCTACAAAATCCTCTATCTCTTTTTTATTCTTTTTAGACAAAACAACAGTAAACCCGTGGAGAATACCGGCATCTTTAAGAAGATCAACATTTTTAATAAATGTTTCCCATCTTGCCCCGATTTTGATACTCTCATAGGTTCCCTTGTTGCTTCCATCAAAAGAAACAAGTATCTTAAGATTTTCCATTTCCTTTATATTTTTTATTATTTCTTTATTTAAAAGAAGAGCATTTGTAATTATATAAGTCTTTAAATTATGAATATTCACTCTTTCAAGAATTTTAAATATATCTTTTCTTAAAAATGGCTCGCCTCCTTCAATTATAATCCATTCAGGGTTAAGTTCTTTAATTTCATCAATAAGGGTAAGTGCCCTTTCGCAAGATAATTCATTTTCCATCATACCTGTACAATGAATACACCTTAAATTACATTTGTTTGTAATTGCCCAATCAATAAAAATTGGCTTCATTTTTTATTTTTATATAAGAAAGAACATCACCAGTTGCCTCTTTTATAAGGGTCCAATCCACAATATCCTTAAATTTACCACCTAAAATGCCATCACCAATAATTGCACTACCCTGTGCTGCCTCTTTTACTTTTTTCGCAAAACCTTTTAATATAACTATTTCTTTATTAGTTTTATTTTTTATTAAATCAATTAAATCATTAATTATAAAGGAATTCCTTGTTAACCTCCCTGAAAGAATAATTGTTTCTGGTTCATAAATTGAAAAAAGTTCGTAAATTGCTTTCAATATTCCCTCTTTAAAAGCAAGCATTGCTTCCTCCTTATTTGGATTTTTCTCAATCTCATCTATATCATTTATATTCCCAATTATATCTTTAATCCCTCCTCTAAAAAGAGTCTCTTTAGGAAAATTCTGTAAAAGATAAGCAAGTTCTGCATCCATACTGCCAATGCTTAAAAAAGAGGGACCGGGGAAAAGTGTTCCACCAATTCCATCAATTATTCTACCATCTTTAACGAGTAATGCAGCATTATAGCCATATCCTATTTCAACCATAACAAAACTTACATCTTTATAGGAGATATTTTTTCTCAAAGATTCCATATAAATTGCTAAAACTCCTATTGCAAGTTTATCTGCTGTCCCCATGTCAATTTTGTTAAATTTTCTCCATTCCGGAACAGAAGGAAGAAGGATTACGCTGGGAATAAAATAGGTTTCAGGAAATTTTTCTTTTAATATATCAACCATTTCCTGCAAACCCTTTAAAACAGGTATTCTATTTTTATCCTTTTCAAGTTCAAGAGTTAGACAGAACCTATCCTTTGGTGTAAGTTCATCTATTCTTTTAAGAGGCACTCCATATCCTGATGGGGCAATTATGATATCAGGTGAAAATTCAAGCATTTTATCCACAATATAAGAGGGATTATTTGCAACAACTTCCGATGGAAAAGAAAGTTCTAAAAAAGGTACTCCATCCACCATTCCAAGAATATCAAAACTTCTTGTCCCTGGGTCAACTCCAATTACTTTTAAATTAGCCATATTATTTATTTTTAAAAATTTCGATTATCTCTTCTTCTGTCTTTAAAACTTTTCTTGGTTTTGAGCCTTCTGGTGGTCCTATTATTCCAAGTTTTTCAAGTTCATCCATAATCCTTGCTGCCCTTGCAAAACCCACTTTTAATTTTCTCTGTAAAAGAGTGGCTGAGGCTTGCTTATGCAGAGCAAAAATCTTCGCTGCTTCAAAAAGAAGGGGGTCCTCACCTTCTATTTCCCCTTCTTCTATTTTAATTTTTGTTTCCTCTGGCATTCCCCATTCAATCTCAGGGGCAGGTGGATAATAATTTTTTGTAATTTCAATAATTTTATCTAAGATTTTTTCTTTTTCTTTCTCTTTTTCAGGGAAATAATCAAAGAAATAATCAACCATAACTTCAAGTTTTTCTTCAAAGGCAGTTTTTTCTCCACCTGTTAAAACAGAGATTAATCCATAATCTAAAATTTTATTTATCCATGGAGTATAATCATTTTCACCAAAAATTTCCCTCAATTTTTTATTGAGATAATTTATTATAACTTTACTTACCACCCTTTTAATCTCTTCTTCGCTTAAATAAGGACCATGAAGTCTTATCAATTCTGAACTTCCGGGCGGTATAAATAGCATATCACCTCTTCCTAAAAGTTTCTCTGCACCTATTTCATCTAAAACAACCCTTGAATCAACTTTTGATGGAACTTTGAATGCAACCCTTACAGGAAAATTTGCTTTTATTGTTCCTGTAATCACATCAACAGAGGGTCTTTGTGTTGCAACAACAAGATGAATACCTACTGCTCTTGCCATTTGGGCTAAGCGAGCAAGTGGCATTTCAACCTGTGCACCTGTCGCAAGCATAAGATCTGCAAATTCATCTATAACAATTACAATATAGGGCATATGAAAACATTTAAGTTTTTTAACATTCTTATTATGGGATTCAATATCTCTCACTCCATCCTTTGCAAAATGCCTATATCTTTCTTCCATCCAGTAAACTGCAAGTTTTAAAATATCAATTGCTTCTTTTCTATCTTTAACAACTGGTTTTAAAAGATGGGGGATTCCTTCATAAAAGGAAAGTTCAACCCTTTTAGGATCTATTAATAAAAATCTTGTTTCAGAAGGATTATTCTTTATAAGTAATGAAATTAGCATTGTATTTATACACATGGTTTTTCCACTTCCTGTGGCTCCTGCAATTAAAAAATGTGGCATCTTTCTTAAATCGGCATAAAAGGATTCGCCACCGGTTGTAACACCAAGTGGAAAAATTAATTTGCTATCTCCTTCTAAATATTCCTTTCTGTTTAAAAGGCTTTTTATATAAACAATCTTTTGTTTTTTATTGGGCACTTCTATCCCAACAACACCTTTTCCTGGAAGTGGTGCCACCATCCTTATTCCAAAAGATTTCATTCTCAAAGCAAGATCATCAGCAAGAGAAAGAATCTTACTTATTTTTATTCCAGGAGCAGGTTCATAATCATATCTTGTTACAAATGGACCAGGTGATATATTTATAACTTTACCTTCAATACCAAACTCCTTAAATTTTTCTTCTATTAATTTTGCATTATCCTCTAATTCTTTTTTATCTATTATACCTTCTTCTTCTTTATCTTCTAATTCTTTTAAAAATTCAGTTGGCTCAATATAATCCTCTGAAATTTTCTTTAATTTTTGAATCCTTTTTTTCTCTTCAATACTAACTTCCCCTGATTTTTCTTCTATCAATCTTGCCTTTTCCTCTTTTTCTTCTTTATTTTTTAATTTTTTTTCTTTCATTTCTTTTTCTTTAAGGAGTTTTATCTCTGGTAAACTAATCTTAAAACCAATCAAATATATAAAAAGGATTATAAAAAACATATAGAAAATAGGTGGGAAAATATTTCCAATATATCCTTTCACAAATTCATTAAAAAAAATAAAGACATCTTTTTTTATTGATAATATTTTTAAAAAATAATGAAGAAAAGAAGAAAATAAAAAGGATATTAAAATAAAAAGTGGAACCTTTAAAAAATATGCTTTATAATCTTTTTTAAAAAGAAGAAAAAAACCCGAAAGAAATAGAAGAAGATTCATTAAAAAAGGAAAAATTTTACCAAAATAAAAAATTGAATATTTTGAAATAAGATAACCAATTTTACCACCTATATTTTGGGATGGGTCAAGTGTAGGATTTAAAAGATAAGATAAAAATGAAAGAAATATAAAAATACTTATTATAATTATTAAACTACCAATAATCTTTACTTCGCTTTTCATAAATTTTTAATCACAAAATTTTTAAAAACATTTAAATTTTCTTCCCAATTTGCTCTTTGTTCAACTATTTTTTTATTTATCAAAAAAGCATCTCTTCTTAAATTTTTATTATTAATAGCCTCTTTAAGTTTTAAATAAAGTTCATTTTTATCCTTAGGGTCAAATAAAAAACCATTTACACCATCTAAAACCCATTCCCTGTTACCCTTTATATCGGACACAACAGGGAAAAGACCAAAACTCATTGCCTCTAAGAGTGAAACACTTGTTCCATCAGAAAGAGAGGAAGAAAGATAAATGCTATCTTTTAAAAGAAGGGATTTTAATTTTCCCTCATCAACATATCCATTGAAATTCACTATATCAAAAAGACCTTCATTGTAAATCAATTCCTTGAATTTATTATACAAGGAGCCAGTGCCAATCCAATCTAAATAAAAATTTTTTCTTTCATCATCTTTAAAACATTTTAAAGCCTTTATAATTATCTCCTGATTATAAATCGGTTCCATCTTTCTATACGTTATAATACCAACTTTTCCATCTTTAAATTCCTTTTTCTTTCCTATTTCTCTGTATTCTTTTTTAACACCAAAGGGCATAACAAATATTTTATTTTCCTCTATTTTAAAATCACAAGTTATTATTTCTTTCATAAATTTTGCATCAACAATTATTCCACTTGAATTTTTAAGTATAAATTTTGTTATAGTTTTTTTAATTTCATTTTTATATGGAAAAATTAAAAGGTCAGAACCCCATATTGTTAAAAAATAGGGAATATTTTTCCTTATCTTTTCAAGAAAAGAAAGGAGACCATAGTTTGGAATAAAATGGGGAAAAATAACATCTGGCTTAATTTTATTGATTAAATCTTTTAATTTAAAATAGCCACACAAATATTTCACTTTATTAGAAATTTTTACCTCAATTTTTTCAAATTTTTCAAAATTAAACAAAGGTTTTTCAAAAGAAACAGTATAAACATCCCAACCAAGAAGTCTATACCCTTCTTCCCATCTTTTTGTATGAACACAGGAAGCGTCACTTAAAAGAAGAATTCTTTTTATCATATTAAAGGTTTTGAAAATTCTCTATACATCTTTTCAATTTCTAATTTTATTATAATTTCACCATTGAATTCAATTCTAAGTTCTTTCTCAGGGATTATTTCTCCAATAAATTCTAAAGGTAAACCATTAAAAATTTTCTCAAAATCCTCCTTTTTATCTTTTTTAACCTCAATAATTATCCTTCCTGCTGATTCAGAAAACAAAAATTCATCCCATCTTAAAGAACTTTTGATTTTTATAAATGCGCCTTTTTCATTTGCAAAGAGACTCTCTGAAAGGGCAACCCCAATCCCACCCTGTGATACATCATGGGCAGATAAAATGTATCCTTTTTTTATCGCTTCATAGATTTTTTCATAGTATTTTAAGAATTTTTCAGGATAAACTTTTGGAACAAATCCCTTATTATATATCCCCATAATTTTTAAATATTCAG
>JBDRZF010000060.1:0-7038 GCA_039803805.1 Caldifarciminota bacterium | reverse complement strand
ATTAACACTTGAAAATCCTGTTCCTTCAACAATTTTTTTTAATTTATTATAAAGGGGTCTTGGAATTTTTATTGTAACTTTATCTCTCATAAATTTTTATGCCGGGAGGGGGACTTGAACCCCCATGGGATTTTCTCCCAGCGGATTTTGAATCCGCCGCGTCTGCCTCATTCCGCCATCCCGGCAGAAGTTTTAGTATTTAAATATTAAACTATAACAAAATTTTATTTCAATTGAAACTTTTTTATCTTTTTCTTCGTATTTAATATTAAATGAATTGTGAAGTAATAGAACAAAAAATAATCGAACTTCTTGAAGGGGAAAAACTTCCTGAAGAAATACTAATTCATATTGAAAAATGCCATTCTTGCAGGGATTTTTATAATTATATAGTTGAATTAAAAAATGAAATAAATAAAATTGAAAAATTTGAACCTTCTTTAAACTTTGAAGAAAAAATAATATATTTAATTTTAAAAGAACCAATTTATTTAAAAGTTTTCGCTATTTCATTATCCCTTTTTATCTTTTTAGTGGCTTTATTTTTATTATATTCTTTTAAAAAATTTTTGCCTTCTTTTATCATATTTTTATCTAAAATAATATCTTTGTTTAAAATTTTTTCTTCTATCTTTGAATTTAAAATATTTTATGTAATTACTCCGATCATTTTTACCTTCATTATAACCAATACAATTCTTTTATTCATTTTAATTTATTTATTTAAAAAATTTGCTTTAAAGGAGGTGAAATTATGAAAAAATTTTTAATCCTGATTATAGGAGTATTTCTTTTAAATGCCTTTTATGTAAGAAAGGATGAAAAAATTGAAGAGGATATAAATGTTATAGGAGAAACACTTATAATTGAAGGAGAAGTAAAAGGAGATGTTGCAGTAATAAATGGGGATCTTGAGGTATATGGCAGAATTGATGGTAATGTTGCAGTTATTGGTGGGAATGCAAATTTATATTCCGGTTCTTATATAAAAGGAAGTTTGGCAGTTGTTGGGGGAAAAATAAATAGAGAAAAAGATGTGGAAATTGAAGGGGAAATTTCACAGATTTATCTTGGACCATTAAATATCTTTTTCAAACTCATTCCCCATAAAGGCAAGGTTCCAGCAAAAACTGAAATTAAGGAAGAAAAAATAAAAATTAAAGAAGGAAAAAAATATATAATGCCTATTCTTATTTTTATCTGGGGAACTTCTCTTTCTTTAATAATTCTTTTAATTTCTCTTATAGTTCCTCAGGGCATTGAAAATATGGAGATGTTTATTGAAAAAAGAATGGGTATGTGTTTTCTTACAGGATTTTTAGTAGAAATACTTTTTTTTCCTACTTTGATTTTCTTAATAATAAGTATCATAGGAATACTTCTTATTCCTCTTTTTATTATAGCATTTGTGCTTGCACTTTTAATATCCCTTGCTCCCTCATCTTTATTCATAGGCAAATTGATTAAGAAAAATGCTCATTTTTTACCTTCCCAAACCTATTTTCTTTCCTTTATAGGGTGTATAATTCTTTTTATAATTTTAATTTTAGGAAATCTTCTTAAAATAGGGAATACAATACTCGGGGTTTTTGGTTTTGTTATTACTTTAATAATCCTTTTTATATTATATCTTTATTTCACATTTGGCCTTGGTTCCATTATACTATCAAGACTTGGAACAAGAAAATTGTGAATGGAATTAAATGAGGAATATATTGAAAAACTTAGAAAAAAAGATGAAGATGCTGTAAGAATCTTTGTAAGAGAATATAAGATTCCTCTTTATAATTATATTTATAGAATTGTTTATAATAAAGAAGATGCGGAAGATTTACTCCAAGATACATTTTTAAAAATTTTTAAGAATATAAACAATATAGATTTTAAAAGGAATGCAAGGGCTTTCATTTTTAAAATAGCAAGGAACTGCTGCATTGATTTTTTGAGAAAAAAGAAAAAGGAAATGCCTTTTATTGAAGAAATTTACGAAAATAAAAATGATATTTATGAAAGAATGAGATTAAAGGGGAAAATTGAAAGTGCTCTTTTAAATTTAAAAGAAGAAGATAGAGAAATTATAATTTTAAAATATATTGAAAACTTTAAAATAAAGGAAATTTCAGAAATAATGGGAATTCAAGAAAATACTGTTAAAATAAAAATCTTCAGAGCGTTGAAAAAATTGAAATCCTATTTTTCTTGTGCCGGGGGCGGGATTTGAACCCGCACGGGCTTAAACCCGCATGGCCCTCAACCATGTGCGTCTGCCAATTCCGCCACCCCGGCAGAAGTAGGTTATAATATTAAAGAAAATTAAGCATTATTTTCAACTGAATTGATTTTAAGAATTAAAATCCTTAATATTATAAATTTAAAGGAGGGTTCAATGAAAAAAATATCAATGATTTTACTTTTAAATGGCATTCTTTTATCCCTTCCCTACTGGGATGAATATGATTTTATAAAATCAGGACAGGACTTAAAGGGGAAAGCGGTATTCCAATGGGAAATTAAAAGAGGCCAGCATAACTTTAAGACATGGAGTTATATACATGAACTTTTTCAAACAGCGAGTTTTTTAACAACCCTCCAGGTTTCTGATACAAATTCTCCCAATTTTGGCGGGATGATTGAAGGTGAAAATGCAATGAATATAATAGAGACTGATAACACCCAAGAAGCGATATGGGTATGGTCAAGATATATGGAATTAACAGGTGATACCATATATAAGAAAAATATAAGAAGGGCATGGATATATGTGAAAAATTTTCCTGCATGGAAAGAAGAAGGAACAACGGATTATTATAGAGTATGGAACTGTGGATTGGGTCTTTTTGCTGAGCAAAAATATAGAGAAGTAACCCAAGATACCTCTTATAAATGGTATGCAGATTCATGTATATTATACATTCTTACCCATGACCTTCCATTTACCGGAATTGACACATTTTATAAAAGGCTTCATCCAAAAGTTCAAAGTTTTGTCGCGGGTTGTCTTTATTTATATGCAAAAGGTATGAACGATTCTGCACTTATGGATTCAGCAATTGAAATGGCTATAAGGGTTAAAAATTGGGTTGAACAGGATCCAAATGCAAGATTAAATGATGAAGTATGGGCTATGTCAGGTGGCACAGTTGTATGGGGATTATGCAATTCTATTTTCAAAGATGATAGTATATCAGGATATAACTGGTTAAATACATATATTCCTTTAATGAAATATTATCAGCCAACAGGTGAATGGAATAATTCATGGAATATATGGTATGCAAGGGCTTACGACGCATCAGCAAGAATTGCACAGAAACCTGATTGGGATTTGTTTCATCATGAATTAACAGATACCTTACTCATTCAGGATTTAGATAATGATGGAGGCGTTCCTCCAACAAAAGGAGGTCCTCCTACAGGAGACCATTCCTGGATATCTTCTTATATGGTATTTATGGGTTTTGAAAACTTAATGGATTCAATAAAGAATTATGATGTTGGAGTTGCAGAATTTTTATCACCAAATCCGAATCTCCCCAGTGTTCCATATGATACGATTCCGTTAATTTTAAGAATCCCAAATTATGGGTTTCAATCAGTAAATTATTTCATACTTCACCTTGAATCCCCATTCACCTATGACACAACTCTTTCTATTTCCATGGGAGAAGAAAAAGAAGTATATTTAACTGATTGGATTCCTAACTCGCACGGAAATTATAATTTTGAGGCATATACAATCTTTTCTTTAGACGAGAGGAACTCAAATGATACCTCAAAACTTTTATATGAAGTAAAACCTTATGTAGTTTTACAGGGATGGATAAAAGATAGTGTTAATCAAAAGGGAATTAAAACAAAATTGGAAATAAGATTTTTAAATGGTAATTTTTATAAATATACAATAAGTGATACAAATGGATATTTTATTGCATTTATTCCTGAATCAACATATACTTTAAGATTTTTACAGAAAATTCCGTATCCTGAAATAACGATTGATTCAATTGAAATAAATTCTGATACATTCATCTATGTTAATACAGCACCTTCTCAACTTCTTGTTATAAATAGAGACTCTTTGGGTAAATACAATGAATATTATAAAGAAGTTCTCGATTCTCTAAATTTAAGATACTGTATATGGGTGGTAAGGGATAGCGGGATTTTTAATTTTAGCAAAATAAATGAATTTGAAAATAGATTAATTTTGTGGTTTACAGGTGATAGTAAAATAAATACTGTTTCAACAAATGAGCAGGAAAGTTTAAAATTATTTCTTCAAGAAGGAGGAAAATTACTTATAACAGGACAGAATATAGGAGAAGATATAGGAAATACTTCTTTTTATACAAATTATTTACATGCAATATTCGTTGCTCCAACCCATATAGGTTCACTTGTTTTTCCAATCAACTCAGATAGCCTTGGCTCAAATTTTAAAAAGATTTCAACAATTGGTGCAGCAAATAATCAGAATTCAAAAGACATAATATTAAATGATTCATATTCCCATCTTTTTTTAACTTATGATACATTAAATATAAAAGGCGCTGGAATATGGTATAACGATATAAATTTTGGTTATAAAATTATATACTTTCCTTTCGGTTTAGAAGCAGTAAAAAATGTTTATAACCCGTCTTATTCTTCAAGATATGACATAATAAGAAAATGTCTTGAATGGCTTGGTATAGAGATAAAAGTTAAGGAAAAAACTTTACCAGGCGGGGAAGAAAAAATTGTTTTTCCAAATATACTGAATGAAAATTCTGTAATACATTTAAAAAGAAATCCAAATTTTGAGAAAATAAGACTAATAGATATATGTGGAAGAAAAAGAGAGATAAGGATTATTCCTTATAAAGATGTCTTAAAAATTTTATTAAGGGAAAAAGAAGGAATCTATTTTCTCAAGTTAAAAGATAAAAAAGAAGGAACATTTAAATTAATAATAATTAAATGAGTTAATCACTTTTTCCAATCACATATAAAAACATTAGTCTGGTGAGGAGTTTTGCCTTTTCTATTTGAACAGAAAACAAGTTTTTTACCATCATAAGAAAACATTGGAAATGAATCAAATCCTTCAAAATAGGTTATCCTTTCAAGACCGGTTCCATCAGGTTTTATTATATATAAATCAAAATTTCTTGGTGATTCTAAATTTGCAGAAAATATTATATATTCTCCTGATGGATGCCACTGGGGTGCAAAACATATTTTCTTAAAATTTGTTATTTTTCTTAAATTTTTACCATCCACATCAATTATAAATATTTCCATCCAGGGAGGTGAAACAACCCTCTTTTCTAAAAGTTCAATATATTCCCTTTTTTCCTCTTCTGTTTCAGGATAAAAGGCTCTAAAAACTATTTTCTTTCCATCAGGGGAAAACCAGGGGCCACCTTCATAACCAAATTCATTTATAACTTTTTTAACTTCTTTATTTGAAGGATCTAAAATATATATACCTATATCTCCTTCTCTAAAAGAAGTAAAAACAATTTTTCCATCCCTTGATATAACACCTTCTGCATCATATTCAGGATTATCTGTAAGCCTTTCTATTATTTCCCCTTCTCTTGTTGCAAGATATATATCATAATCAAAAATTGTCCAGTAATATCTTTTTAAATTAAGTTTTGGAACTTCCGGACATTCTTTTGAAATATGATGTGTTGATGAATATATTATTCTTTTGTTATCAGGGAAAAAATAAGAACAGGTTGTTCTTCCAAAACCTGTTGAAACAAGTTTTAAGTTTTTGCCCTTTATATCCATAATAAAAATCTGGTCACATTTAAACTCATCTCTTGTGCTCTGAAATATCAAATATTTATCGTCCCATGAAAAATATGCCTCTGCATTATCCCCTTCAAAGGTAAGTTGCCTTATATTTGATATATATCTTTCCTCGCCTTTAAAAATGATTTCTTTTGAGCATGAAAGAAAAATTAAACCTGAAAACATTAAAATTTTTTTGTACATATTTACCTCCTATAGAAATCTTTCAAGTTCCTCAAAATTCTTTATTTCAAAATCCGGTTTTGGAAAATTATCCGGATATTTATATCCCTTTGGATTATAATAAATTGAGAAAATGCCTGCATTTTTTGCACCAACAATATCAAGTTCTGGTCTATCACCTATATGGACAACCTCACTTTTTAATATGTTAAAGTCATTAATTGCTCTTTCAAATATTTCTGGATGTGGCTTCCTTATTCCAACTTCACAGGAAAAATAAAAAGCATCAAAAAAATCAAAAATTTTATTTTCCTTTAATATCTCCCTTTCAACATTTGCACCGGGTGTATTTGAGATAATTATTATTTTTTTATTTTTTGACTTTGCCTTTTTTAAAAAATCAGCAATACCTTCTGAAATATTAAATCCTGCCTTTATTAAAAAATCTTCATAAATTTTAACAACCTTTTCAACCCTTTCATCATCAATCTCTATTTTTAAAGATAAGAGTATATCAGAAACTATCTTTTTTAATGTTATCTCCTTTGTCTCGTCATAGGATTTGTAAATTTCCCATATCTCATGGGATATATACTTTATTAAATCAGAATTTATCTCATATCCCCATTCTTTAAAAACTTTAGAAAGATAAAATGCCCTTTCTTTCCTCATATTTTCAACCTTTTCAGCATCTATTGGAACTATCGTATCCCAGTAATCAAAACTGAATAGTTTAAATTTCATGAGTTTTAAAGTGTAAAGATAAAAAGTCAAAAATTTCAAAAAAATGTATAATTCCATAACAATTGCCTGAATTTAAAAAATTTATCATCTCCACCCCCGAGGTGTAAAAAACTTAGGAAAACTTAGGCCCCTTTATTTTTAATTTTCATTCCCTTTTTCCATAAGGATAACTTATCGTTCTTTTTTAGATTTTACCCACGCTTTTCTGGTGTGGATCCCAATGAAATCAAAATAAAAAAATGGATATAAAAAGGTGAGCAACTTTTTATTCATTCCTTCATCTTTTTAATTTTAAAACCGTAAATTACACATTATTATAAGGTATTT
>JBDRZF010000059.1:0-7059 GCA_039803805.1 Caldifarciminota bacterium | reverse complement strand
AAAGAATGTAAGAAAGATTAAAACAAAAATCAATTTTTTAAAATTTTTTGGGATAATTGCTTCATCTATTAAAATTTTAATTAAATAGGGATCTATAAGAGTTAAAATAGTATGAAAAGCAACTAATAAGAATATAATAAATTGGAGCTTCCAAAATTTTTTAAAAATTAAATATATCCATTCTTTTTTCATTTAGTTGTTAATTTATAAAAAAATTTAAAAATTATTCTACACTACAACATCCTTCATATCTACAACATGTCCAAGCTAAACAATCACCTTTAGGACCTATCGCATCTTCTACTATATTTTTAGGTTCAATCCAACCTTCTCCTACCCATATTATCGGAGAAACCCATTTCATACCTCACCTCCTTCATTTATTAAAATTCCTAATTTTATACAACTTTCTATGAATTCTTCAACATCTTCCCGAATTTTATTTTTAAAGCTTGGATCATATTGAGAAATCAAAAAGTTTAAAATGTCTTCATTTTTATTCACACCTTTTTCAATTAGCTCAATTACTTCTATACCACCACCTTCTATTATATGAAATCTTCTATCCTTTAGATTTAGAAGAATTATTTTGTTTAACAGCTTTCTAAATGCAATATACTCAGGAATTACCAATTTTTCCATAGTTTTCTTCCCATACTTCTTTAAAAATTTTAGCTAATTTACATATAAATTTACCTGGTTTAAATATATTTTTTGTCTCATTCCAATTATGTGCCATACACGTTTCACAAAATAAATGATAATCGCAATTTAAACACTCACTGAAATTTTTACTATCAATTTTTCTAAATATAGTAAGTACAAAATTATTTTTCCAAATCTCTTCAAGACTTTTTTCTCTCAAATTTCCTATTGGAAATTCTAAAACAGGACAAAGATGCACATTTCCTATTGCATCTATTCTTAATACATTCTTTCCGGCACCGCATAAAAAAATAGAAGGGGATTTTTTGGGGAAGATAGGCCAATTATGTTTTTTATAAAAGGATTTTAACTCTTCTTCAGAAGGCAAAAATACTTCGTAATTTTTAAAAGGCACGGGATGAACACAATAAAAAGTTATCTGATACTCTTTAAAACCGTGATTTTTAAAAAATTGATACATATTTTCGAATTCTCCTATGGTATCTTTTGTCAATACAGCATGAACTACAATAGGTAAATTTTCCTTATTCATTTCTAAAATTATATTTATTATTTTATCTAAAGGATAATTAATACCAAAAATTTTGTCACACGTTTCTTTATTTACACTATGTATACTGACTGTAATAGATTCAAAATAATATTTTTTAAATCTTATTATATCTTCTTTTTTTAATAAAATTCCATTACTCACTAAACTAAGAACAAACCTTTTCTTTTTTAAAAATTCAATTATATCCCAAAAATCTTCTCTTATAAGAGGCTCTCCACCAGAAATAATAACCCAAAAACAACCCATTTTTTCTAATTCAATAATTATTTTTTTCCAAGTCTCAGTGTCTAAATCTTCCCTCTTTCTATATTCTTCACCTTGAAAACAAAAATAACAACGAGCATTACATTTATTTGTAATTTCTAAATAACAGTGTAAAGGAATATTCTCTTTTAAAGTATCACGTAAAATATTAAAATATAGCTCTTTACTTTTTAACCCTTTTATTATCATGCAACCCATTTATTATATATATGAAAATTTTATGCCTGATTTTTATAAAATAAAAAATTATTGAAAATCAATAAGTTTAAAAAATTTTTGTGCAATTTTATTACATAAATTTTTTTGATTTTTGCAATTTTATTGCAATTTATTTTTAGGAATTTTTATATTGAGTGATTTAAGTATGTTATACAATTGTCTTTTCTTTACTTTTAACTCCTCACACAATCCTTCAATGTTTCCACCTGAATTTAAATAGTTCTCTACCATGATTTTTAGAAATTTATTATTCATACATTCAACAATATCCTTTATCTTCCTATCATTTAATCTTTCTTTTTTACACCACATTTCTACCATATCCTGAGGAAAATCTTCTATATCTATCTCTTTTTTATTTAAGAATTTTATATACCTGCAAAACCTTTCCAATTCCCTTATATTTCCATAGAAGGGATAACAATATAAAAATTCAATCGCTCTTCTGCTAAATTTTATTTGACTCCCTAAGAAATCCCTCATTAAATTCTCTATCTCTTCCTTTTCCTCCCTTAGGGGTTTTAGAGAAATTTTAAAATCAGAAATTCTATAGTACAAATCTTTCCTGAATTTACCTTCTTTTACAAGTTCTTCAAGTTTTTCATTTGTTGCAGATATTAAGAGGAAATTTGACTCTTTTTCTTTTATATCCCCTATCCTTCTAAATCTTCTTGTTTCAAGAAATCTTAAAAATTTTGCTTGAATATTTAATGGTATATTTGAAACTTCATCTAAAAATAAAGTTCCATTATTTGCAATCTCTATTAAACCGGTTTTATCTTCCTTCGCATCAGTAAATGCTCCTTTTTTATGTCCAAAAAGTTCTGATTCAAAAAGTGTTTCAGGAATAGATGAAGTATCAACCGCAACAAATTCCCCTTCTATTTTTAATTTTTTATGAATTTCCCTTGCAAGGACTTCCTTACCTGTTCCTGTTTCTCCATAAATTAAGATATTAAAATTTTTTACATAATTTCCTTCAATCTTCTCCAAAATTTCTCTTAAGGATTTTCTTAAATACATAAGGATTTTATTTTAAAGAATTTAAAAATTTTTTTTCAAGAGAATTTATTTAACTTTTATAAAGGGTAGTCTTTTCTTTATTTTTTTGCTTTTCAATTCAATAAAATAAACACCTGAGGATAGGTTTTTCAGTCCTATTTTTAAAATATTTTCCCCTTTTGAAAATAATTTATTAAATACCTTTTCTTTTCTCCCAACTATATCATATAAAATTATAATCATTTCATTATTTTCCTCAAGATAGAATTTTATATTTAGAAATTCTTTTGAAATATAAGAATAGAAAGAAAATCTGTCTTTAATCGCACTTTCCTTCACTTCTAGAGAGCCCCCGCCAGCAATTAAAAGTATATTTCCATCCCTCGATCCTGCAAGAATATCATATCTTTCATTTCTATCAATATCTTTAATTGGGTAAACAGCTTCAATAGCACTCCCTTGCATAACACTCCATATCTCGCTTCCATTAAAACCATCAAGCAAAACAACTCTGTTTACACTGTATCCTGTTCCCCCTATAACATCATTAATCCCATCACCCGTGACATCCGGTATCTCCACCATACTAAATACAGCATTTTGGGAAGGTGTGCTCCATAAAAAACTTCCTGTTTTTGAATCAATTGCAACAAAATTACTTATAGAAGCACCAGCAGGAAGAATTTCCTTATATCCATTTCCATTTATATCTTGAAGTAAATTTAATTCAACGATAATACCACCTATTGAATTTGTCCATATTTCAGAACCATTTAAACCGCTTAAAGCTTTAATTTGTCCATTTCCAAGTCCTACAGCAATATCAGGTATCAAATCATCATTTATATCTCCTATAGGAATGCATGTCCATACAGCACCTTGCATATTTTTTGACCAGATTATAGAACCATTTATTCCGTTAAGTAAGTAAACCCAGTATGCATAAGTTCCTCCATCAGCAGTTCCGGCTGCAACTTCAGGATATCCATCACCTGTTACATCACCTATTGCTCTTACACAAAACACTGCATAATTTAAAAGCCTTTCCCATATCAAATTTCCGCTTGCTCCGCTAAACATAAATGCTCTTCTTGGTCCTGTTCCATAGCCATCATCACCTGCACATGCTAAAACTTCCACAATTCCATCTCCATCAAGGTCATCTATAAAGGAAACTTCATAAACCCAACCACCACCTCCATATTGATGGGTATCAAACATCCATATTACATTTCCATTTTTTCCTGAAATTGCATAAACTTTTCTGCTTCCCCATATTGTTCCAAGTAAGATATCATTAAATCCATCATTATTTAAATCTGGCGAGATAACAAGCCCTCTTTCTGTATAGCAGGTTTTATCAACAAATTTCCATAATACATCACCTGTTAAATATCCATTACCATGAATTAAATAGAGTGTATCATTTTCAGATATTGCTACAACATCATCAAAACCGTCCCCATTTATATCAGGTATTGATTTTATTGATCTTATATGCTCCCACACACTTCCCTGAGCATTATAAGACCATATAATTTCGCCTCCTGAATAAATTGTATCAAAACCAATTCCTGAAAGATAAACATTAACAACAGGCTCATCAGGATCATTACTGTAAATTTTTAATGTATCTTCATAATTTGTTGAGTTTTCTACAAAAAACCAAATTGCTATATTCTTTTGCGAACCTGTATTTATTAATAAAGGAAAACTATCAGTAGTATAAAAATTGAAGGTCTGAAATTTTAAACTATCAATTGAAAGAGGTGCATTTCCCATATTCATAACTAAAAGCCATTTCCTTTTTGATGCCCCTTTTCTTATATTTCCCCAAGACAGGATTGTATCAGGGATATTTATATCAGGATTTTGATAAGAACTTAGAGTGTAAATTATAAAAATTAACCATATTATTAATCTTTTCATGTTGGCTCTCCTTCCATTGAAAAATTTTATTATATAGAAATTAAGGGTAAAATTCAACAAAATTTATGTTTGATTTTTAATTTTCAAAACCATATAATATATTTTTTAAAAAGGAGGAAATATGAGAGAGATTGAGAGAATTGAAGTTGGTGAACCATTTTTTATAAAAAATCTTTTACTTTATCCTCTTTATTTTGAAAATGGCTCTAAATTTAATCCTTTTTCCCTTGACGAGGCTTTGAATAATAAGATAGTAAGGATTGAAGAGGTAAATGGTGGGAAAATAAATGAAGTTATTTTTAAAAATCTTTCAAATGAAAGAGTATTTGCAATTGATGGAGAGGAAATAATAGGTGCACTTCAGAATAGAGTTATAAATACAGCATTCCTTGCAGAAGAAAAAACTGAATTCTTATTACCTGTTACATGTGTTGAGGAAGGAAGATGGAGTGGAAATAAAAAGGAATTTTCATCAGGAGAAATGAGTTTTGTCACAATAAGAAGCGTATTGTGTAAAACTGTTAATAAGTCCCTTTATGAAAAGAAGAAGTTTGAAGCAAATCAAAGTATTGTATGGGAAAAAGTTAGAGAGACTTTAAAAAGTTTAAAAGTAAATAGTAAAACTCTTTCCATGCATGATACCTATAATCAATGTAAGGATGAAATTGAAAAATACATTGAAGACTTAAATTTTAATAGTGCTAATGGATTAATTGCATTCGCAGGAAAGGATTTTTTATGCATGGATTTTTTTAATTCAAAGAATCTTTTTAATAAATATAAATTAAAAATATTAAAGGGGTATGCGATTGATGCTCTTTCAAGAAGAAATGAGACTACAAATATAAGAAAAAAAGAAGAGATTGAAGAGATTATTCATGAAATAAAAAATAGTAAAAAGGATAAGTTTAAGTCAATTTCCCTTGGTAATGAAATAAGGTTTGAAACAAAAAATTTTGTTGGGAGAGCACTTGAATATAATGATGAAATTTTGCATCTTGCTGTTTTTAAAAAATGATCTCTTTTTTAAAATTCAATTTTTTTGATTTTATTGATATACTTTTAACTTCTATTTTAATATTTTATTTTTTAAGACTTTTCAAAGGGACAAAGGTCCCCCAGATGCTCCTTGGAATAATCTTTATATTACTTATTGCATTTGCTGCTTATATTTTTGATTTTGATTCTCTAAAATGGATAATCCAGAATATAAAGACAATAGGTCTAATAGCAATAATAATTATTTTTCAGCCGGAAATTAGAAGGGCATTATCACTTTTTGGAAGAACACCTCTTGTAAAGTATTTTTTTGAGATAAAAAGCAAGGATGTTGAAAAAATTATTGATGAAATTGTCGCAGCTTCTTTTATATTAAGAGACAGAGGATTTGGGGCACTAATAGTCATTGAAAGAAGACTCGGTCTTAAAGAATATATTGAGAAAGGCGGAGTATATATAAATGCTCAGGTCTCTGCTCCTTTAATAGTGACTATATTTACTCCTCCATCACCTTTACATGATGGAGCCATAATAATTAAAGGAAAAGAAATAATTGCTGCAGGATGTATTTTACCTCTTACTGAAAGTCTGGATATTGACCCTACTCTTGGTTTAAGACATAGAGCAGGTATAGGGATTACGGAAGTAACAGATGCAATATGTATAATTGTATCAGAAGAAAAAAGAGAAGTTTCTCTTGCAATAAATGGAAAACTTTATAAGAATATGGATAAAAGAAATTTAAGAACAAATTTGTATTCTCTTCTTATTTTTTAGTTATAAATTCAAAAATCTTCTTTTCGTAACTTTTAAAATTTGTTGCTCTCTGAAGGGAGGCTTCTATTATTCCTTGATAAATTGGGAAAAGGGTCAAAAATCTTAAAAGGACACCTGCATATATCTCGTCCTTTGGTCTAAATACATCAACAGGGCCAAAAAACAAAACTAAATCTTCCCCTGTAAAATATTTATCAAAAAAATCAACTATTTTTTCAATGTCAGTTAATGGAACATCTAAATCTTTCATCCTTCCAAAAACAAAGGCATTTAAAATTAGTCTTATCAATTCTTCAGTATTTTCATGAAAAACTAAAGCAAATCGTGACTTTTCATATTTACCTGAAATTTTGAAATATGTTCCAATCTCAGTTGGAGAATGTATTTCAAACCTTAAATAAATATCAAGATTAGGTGTATCCTTTGTATAACCCTCATTTCTTCTTGGCTCTATTCCATATGCAACAAAATTTAAATTATTCTCTTCATTAATTATTGGGGCAACCGATATTTTTGAATACCAAAAAAGGTCTATCCCAACAACTTTTTCAAGAACACTTAAAACAGGAGCAACAATTTCCTGAACTTTTGGTCTTAAAACCTTGGTTATAATTTCTTTTTTCTTTTCTACTTCTTCAGAAAAAAGTTTT
>JBDRZF010000058.1:0-7109 GCA_039803805.1 Caldifarciminota bacterium | reverse complement strand
ATCTTCAACTGTTAAAACTCCCAATATTCTGTTCTCAGAGTCAACAACAGGTAAACTTATAAGGTCATGATCCTTTATTATATGTGCTGCTTCTTCCTGGTCAGTAAAAACATTCACGGCAAAAGGCTTTTCTTCCATTATTTCGTAAACTCTTTTCTCAGGATCTGAAATTACAAGTTTTGGAAGTTTCACTTTACCTATAAGCCTATTTTTTTCATCAGTTACATATATTTCTCTTATAATTTCTTCATCAAGTTTTTCTTTTCTTATTTCTTCAAGTGCTTCTTTAATTTTTTTGTCTCCACTTATCTTTGCAAAGAATGGGTTCATTCTGTGACCAGCAGAACCGTAAGGATAATTAAGAAGTAATATAATTTCGTCTCTTTTATCTTTGTCAAGAATTTTTATGAGTTTCTCCACAATATCTGATGGTAATTCATCAAATATTCTTACTCTATCATCTGGATCCATAGAAGATATTATTTCTTTTACCTCTTTACTTGTAAGATATTTTACTATTTCCTCTACTTCACTCTTTGACATCTCCATAAGAGTATCAGCAGCTTTTTCTTTACTTAAAAGTCTAAAAACAAGTGCTTTTTCAGCAGAGGGTAAATCACCTATTATTTTAAC
Organism: Caldifarciminota bacterium; assembly: GCA_039803805.1. Taxonomy (GTDB): domain Bacteria; phylum Hydrothermota; class Hydrothermia; order Hydrothermales; family Hydrothermaceae; genus JBDRZD01. The sequence goes on along the minus strand of JBDRZF010000058.1, from coordinate 6,476 downwards.
TATTTCAGAAGGAGCAAGTTCTTGAAGAAAACTTTTTATTTCCTCAAAATTTTTTTCCTGAATTGCTTCAATAATATCAGGAATTAATATTTTATACCAGCTTAAACTTGTTTTTTTCATAGTTCTTTATTATATTGAAATAAAACAAATAAAATCCATATAATTTTAATTCCCCAATTTACGGGGGTGTAGCTCAGTGGGAGAGCACTTGCTTCGCACGCAAGGGGACAGGGGTTCAAATCCCCTCACCTCCAAAAAATTAAAAAATGAAGGAAATTATTGAAACTGCCTTAAACACTTTTGAAGGTAAAAATATTGAATATGGTGAGATAAGAATTGTTGATAGAATCTCACAAGAAATAGTCGTTAGAAATGGAACAATTGAAAGTTTAATAGAAAACCACGATACAGGTTTTGGAATAAGGGTATTCAAAAATGGAGGAATGGGCTTTGCCTCTTCTACTATTTTAAAAAAGGATTCTGTTTATAATACTGTAATTTCAGCAATAAAGATTGCTGAAGCATCTTCAAAACTTTCAAAAGGAAAAATTATTCTATCAGAGGAAAAAGTCTCAAAGGATATTTATAAAACACCTTATAAAAAGGACCCCTTTGAAATTCCAATTGAAAAAAAACTCTCCATTCTTTTTCAAATTGATGAAATTTTAAGAAAAAAACCTGAAATAGTTTTAACGATACTTCAAATGAATTTTTTCAAAACAAAAAAATATTTTGCATCAACAGAAGGACATTATATAGAGCAGGAAATTGTTGAATCAGGAGGAGGATACACTGCATATGCCTTTAAAGATGGAGAACTTCAGCAAAGGTCTTATCCTGCAAGCCACGGAGGAAATTATCATACAGAGGGATGGGAATTTATTGAGAATATGAAATTGCTTGAAAATGCAGAAAAAATAAGGGATGAGGCAATTGCGCTACTTTCTGCAAAACCCTGTCCAGAAGGTATATTTGATTTAATCCTTTTACCAGGACAAATGGTTTTGCAAATCCATGAATCAATTGGTCATCCTTTAGAACTTGATAGGGTTTTAGGATACGAGGCTTCTTATGCAGGAACAAGTTTTGCAACAATAGATAAACTTGGAAATTTCAAATATGCTTCAGAGATAGTAAACATTACCTCTGACAATACTTATCCTGGAGGACTTGGAACATACGGTTATGACGATGAAGGTGTTCCTGCAAGAAAGGTTTATTTAATAAAAGAAGGAATCTTGAATGATTATCTATCATCAAGAGATACTGCACCGGTTATTGGAAGAAAATCAACTGCTGCTGCGAGAGCATCAAGTTATAATAGAATTCCAATTGTAAGGATGACAAATGTAAATTTAGAGCCAGGAGATAAAAAACTTGAAGAACTTATAGAAGGAATTGAGGAAGGAATAATGATGGATGTGAATAAATCATGGAGTATAGATGAAAAAAGGCTTAACTTTCAATTTGGATGCGAAATTGCATGGAAAATAGAGAAAGGAAAAATAAAAGAAATGCTTAAAAACCCAATTTATTTTGGAATAACACCCAATTTCTGGAATTCCTGCGATGGAATAGGAGAAAAGGCAGAACTTTTTGGTATTTTAAACTGCGGAAAAGGTGAGCCAGGGCAAACCATGCATGTAGCCCATGCAGCACCACCTGCAAGATTTAGGAAAGTAAATTGTGGCTCAAAAAAATAAAATATTTATCTTATTTATCTTTTTAAATTCCTGTATAGCCTTTAAAGCCTACTTTAACACTTTTTATAATGCAAAGAAAATATTTAAAGAAGCAGAAGAAAGTTATATAAAAAATAATTATACATTGAATCAGGGAATAAAACAAGGTTATGAAAAGGCAATTCAAAAATTTCTTTATGTTATAAAATACTATCCTACCTCACCATTTCTTGATGATGCTCTTTATTATTTAATAATTTCATACATGAGAATAGGAGAATATGAAAAAGCAATCAGAAAATTTGAAGAAATTTTAAGATATTCTCCAAAAAGCAAATTCTCTTCTTTAGCCTTTCTTGAACTTTCCAGAGAATTAATCAATAAAGAAAAAAATGACGATTTTGAATATGTGTATATATTAACAAGGGATACAGAAACATTTAAAAAGATAAATGAAAAAGAAAAAACATTCTATAAAATTTTTTACAATTTTTTAATTGAAGATTATGAAAATGTAATAAAAGAAGGAGAGATTTTTTTAAGAAAATTTAAAAAAATTGACTTAAAGGATAAAATTGTTGAGATAATTTTGAAAAGTTACATAAAACTTCGCAAAGAGGAAAGCGCAATATTATTTTTAAAGGAATTTTATAAAGAAGAAGAAATGCCCGTTTCTCACTATTTAATTTTATCAGATGTTTATATCTCAAAAGGTGATACCCAAAGAGGAATAGAAATACTTGAAAATGTTTATAAAAAAACTTCTTCAAAAAAGGCTTTTTTTAAAATGATTGAAATTAAAAAAAACAAAGGAGAATTTATAAGAAGTCTTTTAAACGATTTTAAAGATAAAATAAAAGAGGATAGTTTGAAACAAAGGGTTTTATTTGAAATTGCAGAAACTTATGATGAGAGAGATAGTTTGGAAAAAAAAGAAGAAATATTAAAAGAAATATCAAAAATTTCCTCCTATACAGAATATGGTAAAAAAGCAAATGAATATTTAGAAATTTTAGAAAAATTTAAAAATTTGGAAAAAAAAGGAGTTAAAGAAGCAAAGGATTATTTTTTACTCGCAGAAGATTATTATATAAAATTATCAAAACCTTTATTCACTGAATATTTCTTAAAAAAGGCAATTGAATACAATGACCCAATTTATACACCAAAGGCATATTATTTTTTATTTTTTTTACAAAAGGAAATTTTAAAAAGGGAAAATGCTTACACCATATTTGAAGAATTCAAAAAAAGATATCCAAAAAGTTTTTATATTGAAGAAATAGAAAGGAGATTGAATGTTCGTTGAAGAAAAAGCAGAAATAATTAATATTATAGATTTAGATAAAGATTATTATGAAATAATACTTTCTTCACCACAAATATCAAAACTTGCAAAACCTGGACAGTTTATAAATATAAAAATTCAGGAAGGTGAGTTCCCCCTTTTAAGAAGACCGTTCAGTATATGGAGCGCAAAGGAAAATTATATAGAACTTTTAATAAAGGAAACAGGAATAGGGACAAAAATACTTAGAAAAGAAAAAAAGGGAAAAATATCTGTAATAGGTCCTCTTGGGAAACCCTTCCCTTCTCCTCAAAAAAATGATATAATAGTTCTAATAGGAGGAGGAACAGGGATTGTTCCTCTTTGTTTTTATGCAGAAAAAATAGAAAATAAAAAAATATTTTTTATAGGATTTAAACATTCTCCAAATCCATACATTTTAAAAAGGGTTGAAGAAATAAGTGATAAAATTTTTATTTCTACAGAAGATGGCTCTTTTGGTTTTAAAGGAATTCTAACAGAGCTATTTAAAGAAGAATTTAAAAGAATTGATTCAGAAAAAACAAAATATTTTTTGTGCGGACCTTATGAGATGTTAAAGTCTTTTGAAAAAATAGTCCCTGCTGAAAGAAGTTATGTCTCCCTTGAAGGGATAATGGGTTGTGGTTTTGAAATATGTATGGGATGTGCTGTGAAAAAAAGGGATGAGGATAGATATATAAGAGTATGTAAGGAAGGACCATTATTTTTATTAAAAGATATTGAAATATGAAAATAAGAATAAAAAATATTGAATTTAAAAACCCAGTTTTTACTGCATCAGGAACATTTGGCTATGGAGATGAACTTAAAGATATTTTACCCCTTGAAAAACTTGGAGCAATTGTTACAAAGGGAATAAGTTTGAAAGAAAGAAAGGGAAACCCACCACCAAGGCTTGCTGAAACTCCTTGCGGTCTTTTAAATTCAATAGGGCTTGAAAATATTGGAATTGAAAGATTTGTTAAAGAAAAACTTCCGAGTCTAAAAAATATAGGAACGGAGATAATAGTGAATGTTTTTGGAGAAAAAATTGAGGAATATGTTGAGATTTCAAAAATTCTTGAAAAAGAGGGAATAAGATGTATTGAACTAAACCTTTCCTGTCCAAATGTAGAAAAAGGAGGAATGGAATTTGGAAGAGACGAGAAGATTGTAAGAAAAATAGTTGAGAAAGTAAGAGAAAATTTCAATGGGGTAATATTTGTCAAACTTTCACCTAATTTTGTTGATATACTGAAAATATCAAAATCTGCTGAAAAAGGTGGAGCAGATGCTCTAACTCTTATAAATACAATTATTGGAACAAGTATTGATGTTGAAAATTTATGTTTTAAATTAAAAAGAGGGTTTGGTGGTCTTTCAGGACCTGCAATAAGACCAATAGCCCTTTATATTGTTTATAGAGTTTATCAGGAAGTTGATATTCCAATTGTTGGAGTTGGTGGAATAAGTGATACAAAAAGTGCAATTGAGTTTTTACTTGCAGGTGCAACATGTATACAAATTGGAACACAGAATTTCATTGATCCATGGATTTCCTTTAAAATAATAGACGGAATTGAAGAATTTTTGAAAAGAAAAAATATGAAATTAGAAGAAATTATAGGGTATTTAAATAAAAAATGAAACCAGAAGAAAGGATAATTCTTGCATTAAATACAAATTCTACTAATAGAGCAAGAGAATGGGTAGAAATTTTTAAAGAAAGGATTAAGTGGTTTAAAATAGGAATTCCTCTTTATATTTCCGGTGGAAATAAATTTGTGGAAGAATTAAAAAAGGAAAATTTAAAAGTTTTTCTTGATTTAAAATTTCATGATATACCTTCTGTTGTGGCTCAATCTGTTGAAATAGCCTCATCTCTTGAGGTTGATATGTTAACGGTTCATACTCTCGGTGGTTTTGAAATGCTTGAACAGAGTGTTAAAATTGCATGGGATTTTGAAAAAAGATACGGAAAAAGACCACTTATTATAGGAGTTACGATATTAACAAGTATGCAGGAGGCAGCAGTTGAAGATATTGTAGGTTTTTCAATTCCAAAAGGTGCAGAAATACTTGCAAATATGGCAAAAAGTGCAGGACTTGATGGAATTGTCTCCTCTCCTCTTGAAGCAAGAAAAATAAGAGAAATATGTGGAAAAGATTTTATAATAATAACACCTGGTATAAGGCTTCCTGAGGATGAGAGTTTTGACCAAGAAAGGGTAGCAACACCATCATTTGCAATAAAAGAGGGAGCAACATATATAGTTGTTGGAAGACCATTAACTCATGCAAGGGAGCCAATTAAAAAATTGGAAAGATATATTGAGGATATTGAAAAAGGATTAAAATTTGATTGAAATTTTATTCTCTTTATCTTTATTATATAAATACTTGAAATGCCGGGGTAGCTCAGTCGGTAGAGCACTGGACTGAAAATCCAGGTGTCCCCGGTTCGATTCCGGGCCCCGGCATTCTTAATTATAAGCCGGGGTAACTTAACAAACAAGGTGGTAAATTTAAAAATAGAAGTTTGTGGTGCAATTCTAAGGTTTTAAAAGATTTTGCCGGGGTAGCTCAAGGGTTAGAGCAGCCGCTTCGTAAGCGGCAGGTTGCAGGTTCAAATCCTGTCCCCGGCTTAAATTAAAAAAGTGGATAATTTATTTTTCACAATTTCAGGATTAAGGGGAATAATTGGGGAGAGTTTGACTCCTGAACTTGTTGCAAGAATTAGTGCTCATTTTGGAAATTTTTCAGGAAAAGGCAAAATAATAATAGGACAAGATACAAGAAAATCAAGTGAAATGATAAAGTCTGCAGCAATTTCAGGACTTTTAGGAGTGGGTATCACTCCAGTTGATATAGGAATTGTACCAACACCAACAATTCTTTTTACAGTTAAAGAGAAAAAAGCAAAGGGAGGAATAGCAGTAACAGGGAGTCATAATCCACCTGAATGGAATGCTTTAAAGTTTATAGGGGAAAATGGAACATTTTTAAAGGAAAAAGAAATAAAAATTTTGAAAAAACTTTTAAAGAAAAAACCAAAATACGAAAAAAGTGAAAAAATAAAAAAAGTTGAAAAAGAAAATTACATTGAAAAACACATAGAGGCAATACTTAAAGAAAATATATTCAACATAGAGAAGATAAAAGAAAAAAGATTTAAGGTAGGCATAGATGGAGCTAATGGTGCTGCCTCTTGTGCAATTCCTTTATTATGTGAAAATTTAAATTGCGAAGTTTTTAAGATAAACTGTGATAAATTAGGGGATTTTAAAAGGGAACCAGAACCCACAACAAATAACCTTAATTCTTTAAGAAGACTTGTTATTGAAAAAGACCTTGATATTGGATTTGCAACTGATGCTGACGGTGATAGGCTTGTTATTGTTCTAAAAGGTGGAAAAATTCTGTCAGAAGAATATACTCTGCCACTTTTTGCATATTACATGCTTTCAAAAATAAAAGAAAGAAAA
>JBDRZF010000057.1:0-7153 GCA_039803805.1 Caldifarciminota bacterium | reverse complement strand
CAGGATCTGTTGAAAGTTTAAAAAAAGAGAAGGCTGATTTTTTGAATTCAAGATATGTAATAGAGATGAAATTTTTTGGGGTAGAACCCCATGCAGAAGAAGTGCTTGCTAAAAGAAATATTGCTCTTCTTCCTGATATTTTTATTAAAGGAATTTTAAATTCCATTTACTTTGAGGAACATTTAAAAGGTAAGGAAAATATAAAGGATGAAGAAATCCTTTTAAAAGTAAAGAAAAAATTGGTTGAAGTTTATAGAGATGTCCTTGGGATAGGCATTGCTAAGAATCTTTCAATTAAAAAATCCTCTTATATGATAGCACTTGGAAGAATAATGAAATTAATTGGAATGAAGGGTATATAAAATGAAGATAGAAGAAATAAAAAATTTACTTTCTTTAAAGATTTTAGTGAGGAAGAGATAAAGGAATTTTTAGAATTTTCATTTTCTTTAAAAATAAAGGTGGGAGAAACTCCTTTTTAAAGAAGGTTCATACGGTGCTGATCTTTATATTATAAAAAAATGTAAAGGAGAAATAATAAAAAAAAGGAAAGGAGAAAGAATTTAAAATTGCAGAAGTTGAGGAAGGTAATATTGTAGGGGAAATTGCATGGATATTAGGTGAGAAAAGAAGTGCAACTTTAAAGGCAAAAACAGATATGGAGGTACTGAGAATTGATGGTGATGTTCTTTTTCTATTTGAACTTTTAAAACTTGAATCAAAAAGACTGTCACTCACTTCTCAGGAAATTGTGGATATACTTGAAAAGTATATTCCTACTGATGAAATTGCAAATTTGAAAGAAAAAATATTAAAAACAATCGCTTTTTAATTTTATTTTATATTTACTACATTAAAAGGGGAGGGAATAAAAGTTAATATAAAAACTAAAAAGCATAAAAAACTTATTATTTTTTCTTTTTTCCCAATAGGTTTAAGCCCATCTAAGGGTGGAGGATGGTCAAGTCCGAGAAAAAGCGGGATTATTGCCCATAAAATCCAGCCAGGCCATAAGAGTCCAAGGAAAAGCATTATTAAAATTGTAATCATTGCAACATATTTAGATTTTTTACCTATTAAAGAATAAATTATATGGCCTCCATCAAGTTGGGAAAGGGGAAGTAAGTTAAGTGCTGTTACCCACATTCCAATCCATCCTGCAAATGCCATTGGATGTAAAAGTAAATCTTTCCCTTTTCCTGCTTCAGGGGCAAATATTGAGGCAAGAATTTTGAAGATAATTGAGTCTCCTAAGGATAACGCACCTTTAACTTCTTCAAGAGAAACAGGTTTTGAAAATTTCAGTCCTATAATTGTTATTGGTAATGCAATGGCAAACCCTGTTAAAGGACCTGCACTTCCTATAAAAAGCAAAGCCTTTCTTGTCGGGACAGGTGATCTCATCTTTATGAAGGCACCAAATGTTCCAAGAAGAGGATGGGGAACAGGTAAAAAATAGGGAGGGGAAGCCTGGACTTTGAAATATCTTGAAGTTAAAAAGTGTCCCATTTCATGGAAAAGTAATATTGTCATAAGCGAAAATGAAAAAGGTATTCCTTTTAAAAGATCATAGGGATTTTTAAATGGGTTTGCTCCTGCCTGAATACTTCCAGCAAATAAGGTTGTAAGAATTGTAAGAAAAAATAAAATTGCCGGTGTTAAAAAATCTATCTTTGTTTCTTTTACAAGCGGGAAAACACCTATTTCAATTTTCCCATTATCCCTTGAAAATGAAGGAATTACTCCTAATATTTTAAAATTTTCCTTTATATATTCTATTGCATAATTTTCTTCTACTGTGAAATTTCCTATAAAGAAAATACCTCTTTTTGTTTTTTTGATATTTTCTATCTCAAAAACATGTTTTAATATTTCAATCAGAGATTCCATTCTGTGCTTTTGTTGCCTTTATAACATTTTTTAAAAGCATTGCAACAGTCATAGGACCCACACCACCTGGGACAGGTGTAATATAGGAGGCAATTTCTTTAACTTCAGAGAAATTAACATCACCTTCAAGTCTGTATCCTGATTTTTTTGTAGGGTCATCTATTCTATGAATTCCAACATCAATAACAACTGCACCTTCTTTTACCATATCCTTTGAAATTAAATGGTGCTGTCCTGCAGCAACTATAAGAATATCTGCTTGCCTTGTGTAGTTTTCAAGATTTTTAGACTTGGAATGACAAACAGTTACTGTTGCATTTCCAAATTTATCCTTTAAGAGAAATATAACTGCCGCAGGTTTTCCAACAATATTACTTCTTCCAACAACAACTACATGTTTCCCTTCAGTTTGTATATTGTAATATTTTAAAAGTTCTAAAATTCCATAGGGTGTGGCAGGTAGAAGGGTAGGTGTCCCACGTAAAAGCATCCCTAAATTATACGGATGGAATCCATCAACATCTTTTTCAGGGGAAATTGAAATTGAAACTCTATCTTCATCTATATGTGAAGGTAAAGGAAGTTGAACTATTATACCATTTACACTTTTATCTTTATTGAGTTTATCTATTTCTTCAATGAGTTCTTTTTCAGTTATTCCTTCGTCATATTTTAAAACCTCTGCATCAATTCCTATACTTTTTGATGATTTTTCTTTATTTCCAACATATACAACTGATGCAGGATTTTCTCCTACAAGAAATATCTTTAAAGTTGGTATAATTCCTTTTTCCTTTAATCTTTCAACCTCTTTTTTTAAATTTTCTAAAATAAAATTTGATACCTCTTTACCATCAATTATTTTTGCTGCCAATTTTTTCCTCCTTTAAAATTTGAATTTTTCCACATCTTAAAGCAAGCAAAACTTTAAGCCCTTCGCTACTTTGGATAAAATTTTTTTTATGGATTAACACAATTTTTCTTGCTTTAAGTTCCTCTATTTTCTGGATAAGTTCATTTTTATTTTTTTGAAGTTTTATATAACTTATTATTCCTCTTTTATCAAAAAAAAGGTTCCATAGCAAAATTAGAATAAAGATTAAATAGAATAACTTTAAAATTTTTCTCATTTCACTTTTAAAAATTCTGTTCCAGGATAAATCGGATTCTTTATTTCTCTTTCTATTTCAATTAACCTGTTATATTTTGCTGTTCTTTCGCTTCTTGATACAGAACCTGTCTTTATAAATCCCGTTCCCATTGCAACTGCAAAATCAGCAATAAATGTATCTTCTGTTTCACCAGATCTATGTGATACAACTGTTTTATAATTATTCTTATGGGAAAGATGAATTGCTTCTTGCGTTTCGGTTAAAGTTCCTATTTGATTTAATTTTATTAAAACTGCATTAGCACATTTTTCTTTTATCCCTTTTTCAATCCTTTTTTTATTTGTTACAAAAACATCGTCTCCAACAAGCAAAATCTTTTTCCCAAGTCTTTCTGTTAACATCTTCCATCCTTCCCAATCTTCTTCTGCCATTCCATCTTCTATTAAAACAATTGGGTATTTATTAACAAGATTTTCATAAAAGGATATAAGTTCCTCTCTTTTTAATTCTTTACCTTCAATTTTATAAATCTCTTTTTCTTCATCAAAAAATTCAGATGCTGCACAGTCAAGTGCTAATGAAACCTCTTCAGAAGGTTTATATCCTGCTTTCTCTATTGCTCTAATTATAAATTTTATTGCTTCTTCGGTATTTTCAATTTGAGGTGCAAATCCACCTTCATCCCCAACAGATACTCCTAATTTGTTTTCCTTCAAAATTGATTTTAGGTTATGAAATACTTCAGAAGCACATCTTATTGCCTCTTTAAAAGATTCAAATCCATGAGGAACTATCATGAATTCCTGTATATCAAGTGGATTATCAGCATGAACCCCTCCATTTATTATATTTAAAAGAGGTATTGGTAAAATACAGGCATTTAATCCACCAAGATATTTATAAAGGGGTAAATTGTAAAAAAGGGCTGATGCTCTCGCACAGGCTAATGAAACTCCTAAAATTGCATTTGCACCAAGGTTTGTTTTATTTTCTGTCCCGTCAAGTTCAATCAATAAATAATCTATTTCTCTTTGATTTGAGGCATCCATTCCTTTTAGTTTTGGTGCAATTTTTTCTTCAATGTTTTTTATCGCCTTTAAAACACCTTTTCCAAGAAACCTTTTTTTATCATTATCCCTTAATTCAAGTGCCTCATATTTTCCAGTTGATGCACCTGAAGGAATACAGGCACTTCCTTTTATTCCACTCTCAAGTTCACAGAAAACCTTTAGAGTTGGATTACCTCTTGAATCAAAAATTTCCAATGCATAAATATCTTTAATTATTGGTTTCATAGTTAAATTATAAACTCTCAATTACAAAATATTCAATCAATCTATTATAATTTATAACTTTATAAGGAGGTGATATGCTTTCAATTTCAATACCAAAGGAAGAGAGATATAGGGGTTCAATTGAAAGGAGGGTGCCACTAACCCCTGCAGGTGTAAAGGAATTAAATGAATATGGAGTTAAAATTTATATTGAAAAAGATGTGGGAAAGGACCTTGGGTTTTCTGATGAAGAATATACCCATGCAGGTGCTCAAATAGTTTTTTCAAAGGAAGAGGCTTTTAAAAGAGGAGATATTGTGCTTAAAATAAGCCCCCCGAAGGAAGAAGAAATCGATTTACTTTCTGAGGGACAAACGGTATTTTCCTTTCAAGATATTTTTATAGTACCAAAAAAGATTATTGAAAAATATATACAGAAAAAATTAACAGTAATAGGTTTTGAAGGAATTGAAGAAAAGGGAATTTATCCAGTTTTAAGAATTTCTTCTGAGATAGCGGGAAAACTTGCCCCTCAGATTGCTGGAAGATATTTAGAAATAACAAGAGGCGGTCTCGGAATTTTAATAGGTGGATTAACAGGGATACCCCCTGCTGATGTTGTTATTGTTGGAGGTGGAACACTTGGATATTATGCAGCGAGGAGTTTCCTTGGGCTTGGTGCTACTGTTTATATTCTTGATGTAAATACAAGAAGGCTCGAAGAAATTGATTTGCTTTTTGATGGAAGAGTTATAACTGCTTATGCAACAGCCAAAAATATTGAAAAATTTGTCTCTTTTGCTGAAGTTTTAATTGGAGCGGTTCAGATTCCCGGTGAAAGGGCTCCGATTGTTATTAAAAGAGAGATGCTGAAGAAAATGAGGGATGGAGGTGTTTTTATAGATTTTTCAATTGATAGAGGAGGATGTTCAGAGACATCAAGGCCGACCCCTGATGAAACCTATGTTTATAAAGAAGAAGGTATTATACATTTCTGTGTTCCAAATGTTCCTTCCTTTGTTGCAAGAACTGCTTCTCATGGCATAAATAATGCGATTATTCCCTATTTAAAAGAAATGGCAAAAAAAGGTATAGAAAAAACAATTTTTGAGAATTCTGCAATTTATAAAGGAACATATATAAAAAATGGAAAATTTATAAGAAAATACACATGGGCAGAAGGATTCCCAGTTGAAGAAATAAAAATTTAGGAGGTAAGATGGTAACAGATATTTATCATAAGAAAAAAATTTCTGTGGAGAAGGCAATTTCTTTTATAAAAAGTGGTGATAGAATTTATGTGCCGGGTAATGCAGCAACACCATTTACTCTTTTAAATGCTTTAGCCAGAAGGGATGATTTAGAAGATGTTAAAATATACCATGTTCTTTTAATGGGAGAGGACCCTTTTAAAGATAAAAAAGGGAAAATAAGGCATGTTAGCCTTTTTGTAGGTCCTGGTGACAGGGAGGCTGTAAATAAAGGTGAATCAGATGCGATTCCTATACATCTTCATGAAATTCCAAAAGCAATAAGAAGCGGGATAATTGATATAAATGTAACATTCTTACATACTTCGCCTCCTGATGAACATGGATTTTTATCTTTAGGAGTAGAGGTAATAGCCACAAAGGCAGCACTTGAAAGGTCAAAACTTGTTATTGCGCAGGTTAATCCTAATATGCCAAGAACACTTGGTGATTCCTTTGTTCATATCTCAAAAGTTGATTATATAGTTGAAGTAGAAGATTCGCTACCAGAACTTGAAGAGGGTAGTTTTACAGAAGTTGAGGAAAAAATTGGTAGATATGTAGCGGATTTAATTGAAGATGGAGCCACATTACAACTTGGTATTGGTGGGATACCAAATGCCGTTTTATTTTATATGAAGGATAAAAGGGACCTCGGAATTCATACTGAAATGATTTCAGATGGTGTGATGAAACTGATAGAAACAGGGGTTATAACAGGTGCAAAAAAGACAATTCATAAAGGCAAGGTTATATGCACTTTCATTCTGGGGACAAGAAAACTCTATGATTTTGTGAATGATAACCCAATTTTTGAACTTCATCCTGTGGAGTATGTGAATGATCCTTTTATAATTTCCCAGAATGAGAACATTGTGGCAATTAATTCTGCAATAGAGGTTGACCTAACAGGGCAGGTTTGTTCTGATTCAATAGGGACATACATATATTCAGGATTTGGTGGACAATTGGATTTCATAAGAGGAGCAGCAAGGGCAAAATATGGAAAACCGGTTATTGCATTACCTTCTACTGCAAAAGGAGGAGAAGTTTCAAGAATTGTTCCCTATTTAAAGAAAGGAGCAGGAGTTGTAACAACAAGAGCAGATGTCCATTATGTTGTTACAGAATACGGGGTTGCTCATTTATGGGGTAAACCACTTAAAGAAAGGGCAAGGGCATTAATTGAGATTGCCCATCCAAAATTCAGGGAAGAACTTGAAAAAGAAGCATGGGAAAGAAAATTAATTCCGCACCTTTTTTATGTATCTAAATAATGCCCCCGGGGTGACTTGAACACCCGGCCTGCGGTTTAGGAAACCGCCGCTCTATCCTCCTGAGCTACGGGGGCAATTAAGGAATTTATTTTAAAGAAATTTGATTTAAAAATTAAAATGGATGCCTCCGCTTAATTCCAAACCTGTGAATTTCCTTTTATACTCCCATTCCCACCAATCAAGAATCATTCCTTTAGATTTGTGTATTAAAAAATGATATCCAACAATTTCAACATCAAAAGAAATAGCAGATGCAAAAGAAATTTCACGCTTTAAAAATTTTGAGATTATTTCTAATGGGAAGAATTCAACACCTCCAATAATTCCTAATCCTAAAAAATTTTTCTTAA
>JBDRZF010000056.1:0-7166 GCA_039803805.1 Caldifarciminota bacterium | reverse complement strand
TCCAAACATTTTTATAGATTCTGTATATGTTGTTTCAACAGGTGATGGGGATAAAGAAATAGAACCAGAAGAAAATGTTACAATCGCAATAAGACTTAAAAATACAGGTGCAAATGCTCAAAATGTAACAGCAAAAATTGTTTATAGAACGAATAATGCACTTAATATTCCTGCAACAGCTGTGAGTTATGGAAATATGCAAAAAGGACAAAGTGTAACACAGAATTTTACATTAAGTACAGCTGATGTTCTTCCCCAAAATACAAGAATTTATCTAACTTTAAGGATAAATTCAACAACAGGAAATTATAAAAAGCACGATTTCTTCTATTTAGATACATGGAAACAAAGTGAGCCATCACAAACTAAAAGCCTCAGGAATGATAATGGGACCGCCGCTTATTATCCCGGAAATGACCCTGAGTATTCAAATTATGCATATTTTGCATCAAGATTTGAAACAGTAAATACGGGAACAATGATTTCCTGCTCAATTTATACTTACAATGGATCACCTCGTCCTGTTACCTGCACACTTTTTGTCTGGAATCATAATTCAACATATAATGCACCCGGTAATCTTATTGCATATAGAACAATATCTATTGGAGCTGCTGAGCAATGGTATAATTTTGATATAGATGATATACCTGGGATACCTGCAGGTTATATATGGGTTGGTTTAAGGAAAAATGGGACAACAACTAATGGTGTTCCATATCAGGATAATGATGGAGCTTCAACAACAAATAAATCAACAAATACAAGGAATAACCCTTCATCCTGGACACTTCAAAACTACTGGTATGATTTTCTAATAAGACCAAGGATTACTTATGATGCAATAGTAGCTCCAAACATTTTTTATGAAGGTTCATGTATATTTGATGATTCAAAAGCAGGTAATGGTGATGGATGGACAGACCCAGGTGAGCAAGGAGGACTTGCAATTTCTTTAAAGAACCTTGGATTGAATGCATATAATGTTACAGGGACACTTCAGGCACAAGATCAGTTCACACAGACTTATGTAACAATAATTAAAAATACAGCAAGTTTTGGAAATGCACCAAATGGAAACCCTTCAACAAACAACTATAATGACCCATGGATTATAAGAATAAGTGATGATTGTCCGATAACAGGTGATCAGGACTTCAATTTTATTGTTAACATATCTGCACAGTATTATCCAGCAGGTTCAGGAACACCTTCAAACTATACAACAACAATTCACTTTACACTTTCTTCACCATTTGTTCCTTATGAAAATACAATATGGTTTATACCAACAGGAACAGGTGGTCTCTGGTATACTACAAGTGTATCTTCACTAAATAGATATAACTTCGCTGGTTTTTATTTCGGACTTACACCAATAGATTCTTTCTTTGTTGACACACTATACGGTGTTTATTATAACACAGATAATACACCAGATGCAGATGATATTGTTAGACTTTACATATATAATCATTGTTCAACAAATCCTTCTCTTCCAGGTGGCGAGCAGATATGGTCAGTTGATCTTGGAGGTAACCAGGCAAGAGGATGGAAAAAAGGAATAGTAAATTTAAAAGTTCCTGGATTCATCTGGCCAGGAATATATACAGGTGGCTCACTATTTGATGGTGTTTATTCTGTTTTCTTTGGTGCACCTTTCGTAGGTTATTATATTCGCATTTATAGTGCGCTGCCAACTGGATGTGCTCCTGGTGATGTAGCAAATGGTGTTCGCCCTTATGCATTTCGTGTTGCATCTCATCATGACCATCCAACTGTTTCATATTATAGACCTCCAAACTGGAGCTGGCCTATAACACCTACAAATACAACGAATTCAACAACCATACCAGATACTTTAAGTTCATGGCCTAATCCAACATATGCAAATTTTGCAATTTTAAATCGCTCTACTATTGATATTTCTGCACCACCAACTCCTACAAGAAAAGGAGCAAGAGACGTATGGGATAATTACTTATTCCTTGATAACTGGGGACAGTGGAATGCACAGGTTAATTTTGCACTTAATGCATGGAATTATGCAGTTGCTCAAAATTTAGAGTTAAAAGTTCCCGGTGGAAGACATACTCTTTTAATAGGTCTTGATTGGAATAATGAAGTTGGAGGAAATGTATTCAATGAATATTTAAGATACTGGGGAATGCAATTTTCATGGAATCCAAGGAAATTATCTGCAAGGAATGCACCTAAAAGAATAAGATGGGTTCCAGAATTAACAGGTCCATTTGCAGGTCCTTATTACAACTGCACTGCATATGCATGTTCTGTTTACACAGTGAATTATCAAAATGGTTCTCCCTATGGAAAACCATGGCATGGTATTGCTATAAGGAACTTCAATTTAACATGGAATAATGACCTTGATTTAAGGCTTTATTCTGATAAGCCAAATGACCCATATTCAGGATATACAAATATTTTAGAATCATCAGAACTTGGACCAAATGTTGTTGATTTCATAATGATTGATGGACGTCATGTTGGAACAAAATATTATGCAGGTGTTTATTCATTTATTGAGCCTTCAGGTTCACCTCCTGATTCAACATGGATGCATTATGAGGCAGCAAGATATGTTATAACAGCAGGAGGAACAACATGGTACTCTGTTGATGATAATTTTACAGATTCAACAGTAATCCATGTTTATGATGTTATAATAAATAATGGGCAAACCTTTCAGTGTGAATTAGAAGTTTTATCAGGAACACAAACATATTTCATTGCTCTTTATGGCTCACAACAAGAAGATAGAATAAAAAGGAGGATAGATTATCTTGTTTCAGGAAATGCAACACCACTAAATCCTGCATATCTTTCATATACAAATACAGGTGCTAATGATACTTTTGGTCTTGTAATTGTTGGTAATTTAAATGCATCCGGCAGTTATAGATTAAAATTTTTGGGAACAGGACAACCACTTGGCACTATGGAGATAGAGTTTTCTGCAAAATGTGTTGATGAAGGTATTTTACTTTTATGGGGTGATTTAAGTGATGCAAAGGCAATTTCTATTGAAAAGGCAAATGGAAGGGGTTATGAAAAGATTACAGAACTTCCATCAAATTCAAGGGAATATATTGATAAAAATGTTGAAAATGGAAAAACTTATACATATAGACTGATTGCCCATTATGATAATAGAGATAGAATTCTTGGTCCTGTAACAATTACATACATTTCTCCAATTCCAAAGGAACTTACAATTCTTTCAATGAGCAGAAATATCATAAAGAATTCAGGATTTGTAAGGATTGCAGTCCCGAAAAAAGAAAAAGTTGATATTGAAATATATGACCCTGCAGGAAGGATTTGCAAAAAGGTATTTTCAGGTTATCTTGAAAGAGGAATATATGAATTTAAAATTGATATAGATTCAAAAGGGGTTTATTTCTTGATTGTTAAGGACAGGGAGAAAAGAATAAGGGAGAAACTGCTCTTTATGTAATTATAATTTCAATTTTTTTAAGATTAAAATATAGGAAATTGTAAAGATAAAGAAAGAATAAATTATTAAAAAGATGAAAGAAAAATAAATTTCTTTTATATTTGCCCCTTTTAATAATATACTTCTTAAGCAAATTAAGAAATGGGTAACAGGATTAAAATAATTTGTAAAGAATCTAAAGAATTCTGACATTGATTCTATGGGGAAAAATATTCCCGAAAGGAGTATAAATGGGAAAATTATCAAAAATGTTCCAAGCATACTTTCCCTTTGTGTTTTTGAAATCAATGAGGCAAGCATACCTATTCCAAGCCCTATTAATATATAAAAGAAAAAAATTAATATTAAAAGAAAAGGGTTCCCTTTAAATGGTATTTTAAAAAATATTTTTGCAAAGGAAAATATCAATATTCCATCAATAAAAGTTAAAACTGTATAAGGAGTTATTTTCCCTATTATAACCTGATGTGGTTTTAAAGGTGAAATGTTGAATATTTCAATAGTTTTTCTTTCCTTTTCAATTGTAAATGAAATACCTGTTAAAATTGAACTTATTATTATAACTATTATAACAAAAACACCGGGAACAGTATAATTC
The DNA here is from genome assembly GCA_039803805.1 of Caldifarciminota bacterium. Taxonomy (GTDB): domain Bacteria; phylum Hydrothermota; class Hydrothermia; order Hydrothermales; family Hydrothermaceae; genus JBDRZD01. Next base: position 3,090 of record JBDRZF010000056.1, on the reverse strand, counting down.
TTTGTTTCAAGGGATGGATTGAAAAGATAAACTGGTTTTATCTCTATATTGCCTTTTTTTATATTTTGAGAAAATTTTGAAATATAACCAAGAATTTTCTGTGCTGATAAACCCTGTGAGCCATCTATTAAAAATAAAATTTCCCTATTCTTTTTACCAAATATTATCCCCATCTTTAAATTACCCCTTTTTATTTCCTCTATCAATCTTTCCTTTTCAAAAAAACCCTTATTTATAAAAAATCCACTTGCTGTTAAAGAGTATATGAATTCCCTTATTTCTTTATTTTCATTTTCACAAAAATAGCCTGTTTCAACTTTTTTTAAATCAAGGGATATTATATAACCGAATAAAAGAAGTAAAATAAAGGGTGCAACTGTTACCATATAAAAATTTCTTTTATCTCTTATAATCTCAATAAACTCTTTTTTTATTATTGCCTTTATCCCGTTCATCCTATTTCTTTTTTAATTCTAATTGAAGAAACTGCTATTAAAAATGAACTGAAAATTAAAAGTGCAATGAATTCAGAAAAAAAATCCTTAAATCCAAGTCCCTTTAATAAAATACCCCTTAATATGTATAAAAAATACCTTGCAGGAACAAGATAAGTTAATAATTGAAGAAAAACTGGCATATTTTCTATGGGAAATAAAAAACCTGATAGGAAAATTGAAGGCATAAGTGTAGAAAGCCATACAGCCATAAGTGTGCTCCTTCCTTCTTTAAATATTGTTGAAATTGTTATCCCGATTCCAAATCCTGTAAATAAAAAGAAAAGGGAAAGAAAATATAATAGAAATAAATTGCCTTTTAAAGGGATATTAAATAAAATTTTACCTAAAAGAAGAACAAGCGTTAATTGAATATAACCAATAATTATATAAGGAATTATTTTTCCGATATAGAGTTCATATCCCTTTATTTTTGAAACTTTATATATTTCAATGCTGTTATTTTCAAACTCCTTTGTTAATGTTATACTTGTTAAAATTGCAGAGATTACCATAAATATTATTGCAATAATTCCAGGAACAATAAAATAAGTGCTTTTCATTTCAGGATTGAATAGAATATTAATTTGCAAATTCTTATTTCCCCCTATAATCTTCTGCCTTATGTATCCTTCAATATTTTCAGCCATCTGGTTATCTGAGGCATCAAGAATTAACTCTATTTCTGCATATTCTTTTTTTTCAAACTTTCTTGTAAAACCTTCTGGAAATATTAAAACTCCTTTATATTTTCTACTTTTTAAATCTTCATAAAATTCATAAGTTCTTTCAACCTTTGAAAATATTTCTTCCCTTTTAATTTCCTCTATTATTTTTTTTGTCAAATATTTATTATCATAATCAATTATTCCAATATTTATATTCCTTAAATCAGTTCTTATTGCATATCCAAATATTATTAATAAAAGAATGGGTAATATAAAAGATATGTAAAGGGTTCTTTCATCCCTTATTATATGAAGAAACTCCTTTTTAATTATTCCCTTAATTTTCATTTTATCATCTCCATAAAAACCTCTTCCATATCAGGCAATTTTTCAAGTTTTTTTTCTCTTTTTACAACCTCTTTAAGATTTTCAGGTGTATCAAGTGCCTTTTTTTCACCATTATGTATTAATAGAATTCTTTCAAAATATTCTGCCTCCTCCATATAATGAGTTGTTATGAGTATTGTTTTACCTTTTTCTTTTAATTCTTTAATAAGTTCATTAAAAAATTTAAATCTTGATAAAGGATCCATACCTGATGTTGGTTCATCTAAAAAAAGGATTTCAGGATTATGGATTAACGCACATAAAAGGGATGCTTTCCTTTCAATCCCTGTTGGTAAATTCTTAATTATTTCCTTTTCCCATAATTTTAATCCAAACTTTTCTAAAAGTATTTTATAATTCTCCAAAAATTTCTCTTTCTTAACCCCATAAATTCCAGCCCTGAATTCAGCATTTTCAAAAATATTCAAATCCTTATAAAGGGATACTTCCTGTGAAACATATCCTATTCTTTTTCTGTATTCTTCTATATTTTTCAGAATATTTTCTCCTTCAAAGAGTATCTCCCCTTTATCAGGTCTTAATATTCCAAGTAAAATTTTTATTGTTGTTGTCTTACCTGCTCCATTAGGTCCTAAAAATCCAAATATTTCCCCTCTTTTTATTTCAAAACTTAAATCCTTAACAGCCTCTATTTTACCAAAACTTTTTGAGATACTTTTAACCTCTATCATTTATTTTTAAAAATGCCTTTTCAAGGGAATCCACTTTGTATTCCTTCATTATATTTAAAGGACTTTCAAAAAATTTTATTTTTCCATCTTCAAGAAAAATTATTCTTTCAGCCCTTTCCCCTTCATTTAAATAGGGTGTTGAAAAAATTATTGTTTTATCCCCTTTTAAATTTTCAATGAATTCCCATATTTCTTTTCTTGATAAAGGGTCAATTCCTGTTGTTATTTCATCAATAAGAATTATATCGGGTTCTGGAAGAATTCCTGCTATTAAAAGAAGTTTTCTTTTCATTCCACCTGATAAATTCCCTGCAAGGACATCTTCAAATCCTTTAAGTTCTGTTATCTCAAGCAATTTCTCCTTTCTTTTTAAAAACTCGTTTTTTTCAATATTATAAATTTCCCTTACAAATTCAAGATTTTCCTTTAATTTTAAATCAGGATAAAGGTTAAAATTAGATGAAACAAAGGAAATTTTACCTTTTATTTCTATTTCTCCTTCATCGGGTTTTATAATACCTGCAATTATCCTTAAAAGTGTTGTTTTTCCACTTCCATCAGGTCCTAAAACCCCAAATATTTCACCCTTTTTTACATAAAAGGATATTTTATCAAGAACCTTTTTCTTTTTAAAATATTTCCCAATATTTTTTAAAACTATTATCTTTTCCATTCCACATAACCTGTCATCCCCGGCTTTAAAATTTTTTCTTTGTTATAAACATATGCTTTAATTTTAAAGACCATTCTCTCCTTTTCTTCTTCTGTAACTATATTTTTAGGAGTAAATTCTCCTTTATCAGAAATAAATATTATTTTTCCCTCATAAAATTCTTTTAAAGGTGTTGG
>JBDRZF010000055.1:0-7256 GCA_039803805.1 Caldifarciminota bacterium | reverse complement strand
GATTCAATTCTCTTGCTGTAAAAACAATATAAAGGTTATCAGCATCATTACCTAAAAGTGTAGCAATACCCTTTGCCCTTTTAATACCTGCTTTCAAAAGAATTTCTTCTTCCCTTGCATCACCCTCTATAAAGGCATACCCCTTCTCTCTCAATATTTCAATACATTCAGGGGACTTTTCTATAACAATAAACTCTTTCTTTTCCCTTTCAAGTTCTTTTGAAACAAACTGTCCAAGCCTTCCAAAACCACATATTATAAAATGTCCTTCCATTTTCCTTAAACTCCTCCTTCTTCTTGTTAAAAAATCAAAAAGGGTTGTTTCAAAAAATTTCTGTCCAATATTTAAAATTGTATACGAAACAAAACCAAGACCAAAAATAAGATAAAAAATTGTAAATATCTTCCCTACATTGGTAAGGGGTTTTACTTCTCTGAATCCAACGGTTGTTATTGTTATAACTGTTTGATAAAGCGCATCAATAAAATTAATCTTCTCTATTAAAATATAACCAATTGTTCCTATAAGAATTAAAAAAATTATTCCAATAATATTTATAAAAATTCTCATCAAACTTTTAAAAGTTTACCGTATTTAACACCTTTTGTTGAAATTATTTCATCAGAAATTTTTCTTATTCTAAAAGGTTTTCCCCTTAAAACTGATATCTCAAGACAATTCCTCTCATCAATATGAATATGAAGTGTTGATATTATCTCATCATAATGTTTATGCCCCTTTTCTAAAAGTTTTTTTGAAACTTCCCTCTTCTCGTGCTCATAAACCATTATTAAAATACCATAAACTTCCCCTTTTCCCTTTTCCCATTTTCTTTCCCTTATCCATCCTGTTAAAAGTTCTTCAATTAAATGGGAACGAGACCTATATCCTCCTTTTTTCAAAAATATATTAATTTCTTTTAAAATACTATCATCAATTGAAACACCAAACCTTTTCTTCATAAATTAAACTCTAAAAATTATCTTTTCTTTCTTAAATGTATTTACGCTATAAATAAAAGCAATTAACATATAAAAAATATTAGAGAAAAGTGTTATAAGATATTCAATTAATACAAATTCTCCCTGAAGAATTTTTTTTATGGTGATTGCAATATTCAAAACAGGAATTAAAAAATGATAAGGAGAAAAACTCACGGAGGGAACAAGGGAATAAAAGGCAGGTATTATTACAGCAAATGAAAGGGGTGTCAAAAGGCTCTGTGCCTCTTTATAACTCCTTGCATAGGATGATATTGCTATTTCTACTGATGAAATCAAAAATGCAAAGGGAATTATAAGCGATGAAATAATGATTATTTCTTTAATACTTATTACTTTAAATATTGATATTTGCGAGATACCTTCTTCCATTAAAAAACCACTTTTTAAAAGAGTTATGGAAATTGAAATTGTTGTAAGTATTGCTGTTATAAATGAAATAACTGTTACAACAAAAATTTTTGATATTATAATTCTGTTTATTCCTGCAGGTGAAGAAAGCAAAATTTCAAGGGTTCTCCTTTCCTTTTCACCTGTAACAAGGTCAATTGCTGGATACATTGCAGATGTTACCATCAAAATAACTATTATGTATCCTAAAAATGTTCCAAAAAAGAAGCCAAAAAATCCCTTAGGAGGTTCAATTCCTCTTTCTGATAATAAAAAAGGTATTAATTCTTTTGGTTTTATTCCTTTTTCTTCAAGTTTTTCATTAAACAATTTTTCTTTAAAAAGGTCAAGTGCCTTTTTTAACTTTATCCTTGCAAATTCAGATTCCTCCTTTTTAATAAGATATATAATTTCAACAAAAAACTTATCTTCTTTTTTATCAACAACAATTCCTGCATCTATTTTCTTTTTAATTAAAAGAGATTCAGGTTGATTTGTTTCAAAAATCTCAAAATTTAAATCCTTTAAAATATCCCTTATTTCTTTAAATTCAAATTTCTCATAAAATCCTATTTTATATTTCTTTTGTCCAAGTTCTTTAATTGACTTACTCATTATTCCGCCCATAAAAACCATTAAAAAGGGAATACCAAAAACAGGTATTATTATCATATTTATTATCGTTCTTTTATCCCTTAAAACATCAAGAAATTCCTTTTTAAAAAGTGCTTTCATTTAAGCAAAGTTAAAAACATTTCCCTTAAAGTCTTCTTACCTGTTTTTTCTCTCATATTTTCAATTTCTCCAATATAAGTTATCTTACCCTCATTTATAATCCCTATCCTGTCAGCAAGATATTCTGCCTGTTCCATAATATGAGTAGAAATCAAAATTGTTTTTCCTTCCTTTTTTAATTTCAAAAGATATTCTTCAATAAGTTTAGCAGCAACAACATCAAGCCCCTGTGCAGGTTCATCAAGAATTAAAATTGGTGGATCGGATACAAGAATTTTTGCTAAGAGAACCTTTTGTTTTGTTCCCTGTGAAAGTTTATCAATTATTGTTTTTGAATACCTTTCAATTCCAAGTGCTTCAAAAACTTCCTTTTTCCTTTTATTTATTATATCCTTTGGAATTCCATATAAACTTGCAAATATTTCAACAAATTCAGAGGGTGTTAATCTATGATAAAGACCTGTATCACCAGGTAAAAAACCAATTGACTCCCTTACTTTTTCAGGCTCCTTTAAAATATTATATCCATTTATAAAGGCTTCACCAGAATCAGGCTTTAAAATTGTTGCAAGAATCCTTAATGTTGTTGTCTTTCCTGCACCATTTGGACCCAAAAGGGCAAAAATTTCTCCTTCTCTTACATCAAAAGAAACACCATCAACTGCTTTTACAACTCCTTTTTTTGAATAAAAATATTTTTTAATTTCTTTTACAAGAATTTTACTTTCCATAAAAATTAAATTTTAAAGAAAATCAATAAAATTATCCAAACAATTTGAAATTTTTTATTTTTTCCTTTATAATTTATATACTTTATTCCCCGGTAGCTCAACAGGTAGAGCGGCGGGCTGTTAACCCGAAGGTTGCAGGTTCGAGTCCTGCCCGGGGAGTTTTTTTAATATAATACAGGAGGAAAAATGAATATAATAGAAAGAGTAAAGGAAATTATTTTAAAGCCGAAAGAGACATGGGAAAAAATAAAAGGAGAAGAAGTTGGAATAGGGGGACTTTATATCTCTTATGCAATAATTTTAGCAGCAATCCCAGCAATAGCAAATCTTATTGGAACTGCTTTTATTGGATATTCCGTAATGGGGATTTATTTCAGGGTACCCTTTGGTAATGCACTTGGTTCTGCTATATTATCTTATATACTTTCTTTAATTGGAATTTATATAGTTGCCCTTATTGCAGATGCACTTGCACCAAGTTTTGATTCAAAAAAGAATATAACAAATGCTTTTAAAGCAACTGTTTTTTCAATGACACCATACTGGGTAGCAGGTATTCTTTATATAATTCCTGCTCTTTCACCAATTGTTCTTATTGCCGGTCTTTATGGAATATATTTATTTTATCTTGGATTGCCTTTATTAATGGAAACACCAAAAGAAAAGGCATTACCCTATGTAATTATTGTCATAGTTGTAACATTTATTATAAATTTAATAATTGGTCTTATCACAAGTGCAATATTCATGCCAAGGGAAATAGGAAGAGTAATGTAAGATGGGAAAAATCTGTTTTGTTATAATTTTATTTATTTCATGCTTTCCTAAAAAAGAATTTTTGATAAAAGTTGAAAGAAAGGGGGGATTTGCAGGATTTAATGAAGAAATTTTAATAAAAAATAAACTTTTAATTTATAAAGATAAAAAATTGGGAATTGAGAATCATATAAAAATTTCTGATGATAAAATAAAAAGGATAAGGGAATTTTTGGGGAAAATAAAGGAAGAAAAAGAGATTGTTGGAGAACCTTTTCCTGATTGCATAATTCATGAGATTAATTTTAAAATAAATGGAAAAATGAAAAGAATTATCTTTTATCAAAAACCTTCTTCAATTGAATCTAATCTGGATGAATTTTTAAAATTTTTGAATGAAATTATTGAAGAGGTAAAAAGGAGGCAAAGATGAAAGAAAAAATCCTAAAATTGATGCTTTATATTATATCTTTACCTTTTTTTCTATATGCACAGGATATTCCTGGAAGTAAAGATCACCCAATAATCTCAAGATATCCTGGATCTTATATATATTATTATGACCAAAAAGAGTTTGACGAATTTGAAATTTTATTTGGTCCGGTAAAGATATATCAAGGGGAAGACTATGTTAAACGTGCAAAAAAGGAAAAGATTGAGGGAAAAGTTACCAAGATAGGATATGAGGCTCCTAAAAATAGAAGTGTGTTTGAAGTTTTTAAGAACTATGAAGAAGCGCTCAAAAAAGCAAATTTTAATATATTTTATATAGCAAATGGGAAAGACCTTTCCATCTCTGATTTTCTTTCTCCTTATTTTCCACTTCGTCCTGGATGGAGCGAAAGTAAAAGCTTTTACTTATCTGCAAAAGATAAAACAGGTAATGTTATAATTTCAGTATGTGTGATGCCTGGGTGGGGTGGTCCAGTTATACTTTTAGGGATTGTTGAGAAAAAGGAAATGGAAACTGGACTCATTACAGCAAAAGATATATATGAAAAGTTAAAAACCGAGGGTCATATAGCAATTTATGGAATATATTTTGGTTTTGATAAAGCAGATATAAAGCCTGAATCAGAACCAACTTTAAAAGAGATAGCAAGATTTTTGAGAGAAAATCCAGAGATAAAAGTTTATATAGTAGGACATACAGATAATGTTGGCAAACTTGATTATAATATGGAATTATCAAGGAAAAGGGCAGAAAATGTTGTTAAAGAACTTGTAAATAAATATGGTATTTCAAAAGAGAGACTAAAAGCCTTTGGAGTTGGTCCACTTGCACCTATTTCTTCAAATGATACAGAAGAAGGAAGGGCAAAAAATAGAAGAGTTGAAATAGTTAAAGAATAACTATTGAGTTTTGAGATTTTTTCTTAAAGTGTTTTAAAAATTTTTATAACTTAAATTATAAAATATTTGATTTTCTTTCATCTTTTTATTTATGATTTTAATCTTAAAAGATGGACTATGCAAAAGATAAAAGAAGAGAATAAAAAACATAAAAATATAGGCAAATTTCAATTAGATGAAATATATTGTGGAGATGCTCTTGAACTTATAAAGGAAATACCTGATGAGGTAATAGATTTAATAATTACTGATCCACCTTTTGCAATTGATTTCAAAGCAAAAAAGAATAACTATAATAGAACACAAAAAAGGGTTCTTGAGGGATATGTTGAAATACCAAAAGAAAAATATTATAAATTCACTCTTAATTGGATGAGAGAATGTTATAGAATTTTAAAACCCTCCGGCAGTATGTACGTATTTTCTGGCTGGACAAACTTAAAGGATATTCTGAATGCAATTGATGAAGTGGGATTTATAACAATAAATCATTTGATTTGGAAATATCAATTTGGTGTATTTACTAAAAGAAAATATGTTACAAGTCATTATCATATATTATTTGTAGTTAAAGATGAAAACAAGTATAAGTTTAATAAAATTGAGCATTATCCTGAAGATGTATGGATAATAAATAGAGAATACTGGACAGGAAAAATTAAAACACCAACAAAGTTGCCGTTAGAGCTCGTTAAAAAAATTATACTTTTCAGTAGCGACGAGGGAGATATCGTTTTTGATCCATTTTTTGGTTCCGGAACAGTTCTCGTGGCAGCAAAAATTTTAAGAAGACATTATTTAGGATTTGAAATAGTGAGGGAGTATTATAATCTCGCCAAACAAAGATTATTAAATGCTCAAATCAGTTTATTTTGAGAAAACAAGAAAAAAATTTCAAGAAATAAAGAAAAGGATAGAAAGCCCAGATTCAAAAGAAAAGTTAAAAGAATTTGAAAGAGCTTTGGAAAAATTACTCTATGAATATGATACAGCAAATTGGGAAAATAGGTTTGTAGTAGGTGGCGCATTAGAGATTTTATTTTGTGCCTTATTAAATTCTTTAGGTTTTAAAACTGAATGGTTAAGAGAACCAAGATATGATATTAATATTGATGGATTATCATTTTCCTTAAAGAGTAATTTTACTTCTTCAGGGGATATAAGACTTATAAACATATTGGGTGAAGAAAAGGTTAGATGGGAAGAACCTACATTATTTTTCATAAGTGAATTGGGAATATGTTATTTAGATCCTGAAATGAATTTAAAAACAAAACATACAAGTGATGCTTTGACTATTAATGTAAAAGAAATCAAAGAGTTTATTGAGAAAAACAAAAGATGGAATATTAATATATCCATACCAAGAAAAAAAACACCAGTAAAAATAATCAAAACAGCAAGCTATGATGTCGTAAAATCTCTATTAGAAGAAATTGATAGTAAATTTTTAAAGGACCATCTACCTAAATTTCATTATTAAAAATTTTTCATTTCTTTTTGCTTTTAATTCTAAAAAGGCATTTCCTTCTCTTTGAGCAATTTCAATATTTCCAAAACTCCCTTTATAAAATAATAATTCCTTTCTTTTTACCTTTGAAAATGTTTCAGCAAACCTTATTTTCCTATTTTTTATTAAAAGAATTTCATCCCCACAAATCCATTCATTAGGAACATCTGTTATAATATTTCCAAATTTATCAGGGAAAAGAATGTGTCCATAAATCTTATTTTTTATTTTTATCGCCTTTGGGAAATTGATCTTCTTAAATTTTTTTAAGGGTTTCAAAAAATCTTTTTCACCTATTAAAATTTTTCCTACAGCAATTGCAAAAACATCACGAGCATGAAATGTTTTTGAAACTTTTTCTTTTTCATATAGAATCTCAAAAACTTTGAATTTCCCCTTATAAAGCAATGTAAATATTCCATTATCAGGTCCTATAAAGATATAATCATCTTTAAATAAAACAATACCTTTTCTCTTTGAGCCAACACCGGGATCAACAACACATAAAAATATTGTATTTTCAGGAAAATATTTGTAAACTTTTTCTATCCAAAAAGAAGCCTCAAAAATATCATAAGGAGTAATTTCATTTGTTAAATCAACAAAATTGACATCTTTTTTATAGTTTAAAATCACTCCCTTAACACATCCTACAAATGGGTCTTTATTCCCAAAATCAGTTAAAATTGCAACAATCTTCACAAATTTATTTTAAAGGAAATGGATTTTTTTATAAAATCTGTTTTATAATTAAATTTTAAAATGAAAGAGAAAATTAA
>JBDRZF010000054.1:0-7330 GCA_039803805.1 Caldifarciminota bacterium | reverse complement strand
TTTTTCATATCCGTAATGTCTTGCTATTTCTTCTATTAAATCTTCCTCAATGGATAAATCATTTCTATAGGAGGGTATAATAAAAAATATTTTGTCGCTTTCATAAGATTTTACCTTTAATCCAAGACCATTTAATATTTCTTTTGCCTCTTTTATGCCAATTTTTTCACCCAAAACTTTTTCAATCCTTTCTTCTCTTAAAAATACTACCCTTTCTTCCCTGTCTCTTTTTTTAACATCAGTGACAATTCCTGAGATTCCTCCGCATATTTCTTCAAGGAGTTTTGTAGCCCTATCAGAGGCATAGGAAACTCCATCCCACCATGTTCCCCTTTCAAATCTATAGGAACTTTCAGTATCAATTTTTAGTTTTCTTCTTGATTTCCTTATAGAAATTGGATTGAAATAGGCACTTTCAAGGAATACATTTTTTGTATTCTCATCTATCTTTGTCTCTTCCCCTCCTATTATTCCTGCAATTGCAACAGGTCTTTCCTTATCAGCAATTACAAGAATACTTTCATCAAGTTCCCTTTCTATTCCATCAAGACAGAGCATTTTTTCTCCATTTTTTGCTCTTCTTACAATTATTTTTTCTTTTAATTTATCAAGGTCAAAAGCATGGAGCGGTTGAGAGGTTTCAAGCATTGTTATATTTGTAATATCAACTACATTATTAATTGGTCTTAAACCACATAAAAATAGTCTAATCTGTAATTTAAGAGGAGATTTTTTAACCTTTACATTTTTTATAATCCTTCCCGTATATCTTGGACAGAGGTCATAATCTTTAACTTCTATTTCAAATTCAGGAATTTCAAGATTTATTTTTGGATTTGCCTTTGGCAAGCGGAAAGAGATTCTTTTATAGGTTGCTATTTCCCTTGCTATTCCAATAATACCAAGTAAATCGGGTCTATTTGGTGTAATTTCTAATTCCAATACATAATCAGGTAAAAAAAGTTTTGGGAAAGGGTCTTCACCAACTTTAAAATCATCTTCAATTTCAACAATTCCTTCCCTTTCTTCCCCGATTTCAATTTCATCAAGGGAAACAAGCATTCCATAGGATTTTATTTTCCCAAATTCCCTTATCCCTATTATTTCTCCTTTTATCTCTGTTCCAGGTGGTGCATAAATTGTTTTCATTCCTTCTCTTACATTTTTTGCCCCGCATACAACTTGAAGATTTTTTTCTCCATCATTTATTTCACATAAATAAAGTTCTTTATTTTCTAAAGGAGATATTTTTTCAATTTTAACTACTTTTAATTTATTTTCAAGTTTTTCCCCAACACTTTTTATCTCTTTAACTCCTATTCCAAGGGAATTTAAAATTTCTGCAATCTCAAAAGGGGATTCCTCAAAAAATACAAATTCCTTTAAAAAATTGTATGTAATTTTCATTTAAAAATCTCCAGAAAATCAATACTATTTTCATAAAAAAGTCTTATATCAGGAATTCTGTATTTTATCATTGCCATTCTTTCAACTCCAAAACCAAAGGCATAACCAGTATATCTTTCAGGGTCATATCCAACATTTTCAAAAACCTTTGGGTGAACCATCCCACATCCCAGAATTTCAAGCCATCCCTCACCTCCACAGGTTGAGCATCCTTTCCCCTTACATATTGTGCAGGAAATTGCAACTTCTGCTGAAGGTTCTGTAAAAGGGAAATAGGAAGGTAAAAATTTTATCCTTGTATCAGGACCAAAAAATTCCCTTGCAAAAATTTCAATTGTTCCCTTTAATTCTGCAAAAGTAACACCTTCATCAACATAAAGACCTTCAACCTGATGAAATACAGGTGAATGGGAAGGGTCAAATGGGTCAACCCTATAAACCTTTCCCGGAGCAATTATTCTTACAGGTGGTTTTCTTGAACTCATTACCCTTATCTGGACAGGTGATGTATGAGTCCTTAAAATTATATCTTCTTCAATAAAAAATGATGCCTGCATATCCCTTACAGGGTGTTCCTTTGGGATATTTAATGCTTCAAAATTGTTATACTCACTTTCAATTTCAGGTCCTGATACAACCTCAAATCCCATATTTGCAAATATTTCCTCAATCTCCTTTAAAGTAATTGAAATTGGATGCAATGAGCCTGTATTTAATTTCTTTACAGGTAAAAATAAATCTATAAATTCTTCTTCCTTTTCAAATTCTTTACTTTTCTCTTCTATAAATTTTTTTATTTTTTCCTGAATTTCATTTAATATCTTCCCTGCCTCTTTTCTTTCCTCTTCAGGGAAATTCTTTAATTTTTTAAAATATTCCTTAAGAAGCCCTTTTCTTCCTAAATATTTTGTTCTTAATTTTTCTAAATCCTCAAAACTTTTACATGATTTTATTTCTTCTTCTAATGCAATTTTTAATTCCTTTAAATCCATCCTTTTTATTCAAGGCTCCCTTTTACAAGATTTACAATTTTCTCAAAACTTTCTGGCTCATTAACTGCAAGATAGGCAAGCATTTTTCTATTCAAATTTATGTTTAATTCCTTTAGTTTGTGAATGAATTGGGAATATTTGATTCCAAGATTCCTGCAAGCAGCATTTATTCTTGTTATCCATAACCTTCTAAAATCTCTTTTCTTTTCCTTTCTATGAACATATGAATAATAAAGGCTCTTTAAAACCTGTTCATTCGCCTTTCTAAAAGTTTTTGATTTCTGTCCATAATATCCTTTTGCCAATTCCCTTATCTTCTTATGCCTTCTCCTTGTATGTGGTCCTCCTTTTACTCTCATTTTTCCTCCTTATTAAGTTTTAAATTATAATATAAAACTTAAAGGGAATTCAAAAAGGAGGAGAAATGAAGGGGTTAACGGAATTTAAAAAAACGATTAGATTTAAAAGGAATAAATACAGTTATTTTTCAATCTCTGAATTTTCAAAAAAAACAGGAATTCAAATAGAGAAAATTCCGTTCAGTATAAGAATTTTGCTTGAAAACTTAATAAGAAACTCTCGAGAGATTCCTGAAGAGATTATTGATTCACTTAAAAAATGGGATGGAAAAATAAAATTTCAAAAAGAAATTCCCTTTTATCCATCCCGTGTTTTACTTCAAGATTTTACAGGTGTTCCACTTATCCTTGACCTTGCAGCAATGAGAAATAAGATGAAGGAGATGGGTAAGGATCCGAAAAAGATAAACCCCTTTATACCATGTCATCTCATAATAGACCATTCTGTTCAGGTTGATTATTTTGGAACAGAAGATTCTTTAAGGAAAAATATGGAAAAAGAATATGAAAGAAATAAAGAAAGATATGTTTTTTTGAAATGGGCACAGAACTCCTTTAAGAATTTAAAGATTTTCCCACCGGGAAGTGGTATCATTCATCAGGTAAATCTTGAATATATCTCTGATGTAATAACCCAAAGGGAGATTGATGGTGAGAACTTTGTATTTCCTGATACAGTGATTGGAACTGATTCCCATACAACAATGATAAACGGGATTGGTGTTCTTGGATGGGGTGTTGGCGGGATTGAAGCAGAGGCAGCCTTACTTGGTGAGCCAGTTTATTTTCTATTTCCTGAAGTTGTGGGAGTTAAATTGAAAAATAAACTTAAAGAAGGGGTAACTCCAACTGACCTTGTTCTATATGTTACTCAAAAATTAAGGGAGAAAAAGGTTGTTGGTAAATTTGTTGAATATTTTGGTGAAGGACTAAAAAATCTATCTGTTTTTGATAGGGCAACAGTTGCAAATATGGCTCCTGAATATGGTTCAACCTGCGGATTCTTTCCAATAGATGAAAAAGTTATAAAATATCTTGAATGGAGAGGAAAGGATGCAAAACTTGTTGAGAAATATTCAAAGGAAAACCTTTTATATTATGATTATATAGAGAAGCCAGTTTATTCAGATGTTTTAGAAATAGATCTTTCTTCAATTGAAAAGTCCATAAGCGGTCCTTCAAGACCCTATGATAGATTATCTTTAAATGAAGCAAAAGAAAAGATAAAAGTTTTTATAAATAAAATGAGAAAAGAAGAAGTAAAGGCGATTATAAGTTTTGATGATATGAATTATGAAATAAAAGATGGTGATGTTGTTATTGCTGCCATAACAAGTTGCACAAACACCTCAAACCCCTATCTTTTATTTTCGGCAGGATTGCTTGCAAGAAATGCAGTTAAAAAAGGATTGAGAACAAAACCATATGTAAAGACAAGTTTTGCTCCTGGTTCAATTGTTGTTAAAAAATATCTTGAAAAAGCAAATTTACTTCCTTATCTTGAAGCACTTGGTTTCCATATTGTTGGATTTGGATGCACAACATGTATAGGTAATTCAGGTCCTCTTCCTGAGAAGGTTGAAAAAGCAATAAAAGAAAATAACTTGATAGTTAGTGCCTGCCTTTCAGGAAATAGAAATTTTGAAGCAAGGGTTCATCCACTTGTAAAGATGAATTTTTTAATGTCGCCCCCACTTGTTATTGCTTATGCAATAAAAGGAACTATTTTATGGAATCCCTTTGAAGAGCCTATCGGATTTGATGCAAACGATAATCCTCTTTATTTAAAAGATATATGGCCTTCTTCTCAAGAAGTTGATGAATTTCTAAATAGATATCTTTCAAAAGAAGATTTTATAGATTCCTATTCAAATATATATGAAGGTGATGAGAACTGGAAGAACCTTGAAGCACCGAAGGGAGATTTATTTGAATTTGATCCATCTTCAACATATATAAAAGAGCCACCATTTTTTGAAGGTTTTGAGCCAAAGGAAAGTGAAATTAAAGATATAAAAAATGCAAGATGTTTAGTGTTTCTTGGTGATTCCATAACAACAGACCATATATCGCCTGCAGGTGAAATACCAGAAGATTCTCCTGCTGGAAAATATTTGATTTCCTTAGGTATTGTTCCTTCTGATTTTAATACATTTGGTGCAAGAAGGGGTAATCATGAGGTTATGATGAGGGGCACATTTGGGAATGTAAGGATTAAAAATAAATTAATTCCTGAAAAAGAAGGCGGTTTTACATTAAAATTTCCTGAAAACAAATTATTAACAATATATGAAGCGGCAATGGATTATAAAAAAGAAGGGGTGCCACTTCTTGTAATTGCAGGAAAGGAATATGGAAGTGGCTCATCAAGGGATTGGGCTGCAAAGGGTCCTTATCTTTTAGGAATAAAGGCGGTGATTGCTGAAAGTTTTGAAAGGATTCACAGGTCAAATTTAGTTCAAATGGGTATTTTACCACTTGAGTTTCTTGAAGGTGAAAATGCAGAAAAAATTGGAATTAAAGGAGACGAGATTTTTGATATTGAAGGTCTTGAAGAAAATATATATCCATTTAAAAGATTAAAAGTAAGAGCGAGAAAAAATGGTGAAGAAAAAGTTTTTGAAGTTATTTTAAGACTTGATACTTATATAGAAATAGAATATATAAAACATGGTGGAATTTTGCCCTATGTATTAACAAAATTTATAAAAGAATAGATTCAGAAATAGTTAAATTTATGGAGTATCATGATTTTTTCCACCTAAGGGGTGTAAAATGGCAAAATTGACATTTTAAAGGAATTTGAAATAAAATTTAATTACTAAAGGGGGTGTTAAATATGTGGATATTTATATTTTTTACAATTCAGATAATAAATGAGTTTCCTGTTAATAAAGAAAAGATAAAATCAGGTTTTGATTCACTGAATGTTCGATTCATAGGTAGTTGGCCATTTGGTTATTCATATGCAGTTTGTGTAGATTTATCAAGAAAACTTGTATTTTTAGGTTCAGGTGGTGGTGTATATATCTTAAATGTTTTAAATCCTTCTAATCCTCAAAAAGTTTCAGAAAAAATTCATACAAGGGGAATTGTTAAAAGACTTTTTTATGAACCGATAAATAAGAGATTATATATTGCAGCAGGACAGGGTGGACTTGAGATATGGGATGTTACAGATGCATCCAATCCAATCAAACTGGGTCATTATTTCCCACCAGACTATTCTTACGGTGTTTATGTTTCAGGCAATTATGCTTATGTCGCTGATGGGTATTCTGGTTTAAGGATAATAAATGTTTCAAATCCTTCATCACCATATGAAGCAGGATATTATGACACACCTGGCTTTTCTTATGATGTTTATGTTTCAGGCAATTATGCTTATGTTGCTGATTATAATGATGGTTTAAGGATAATAGATGTTTCAAATCCTTCCTCACCATATGAAGTAGGATATTATAATACACCCACTTGGGCAATGGGTGTTTATGTTTCAGGCAATTATGCTTATGTTGCTGATTATGATGCTGGTTTAAGGATAATAAATGTTTCAAATCCTTCGTCACCATATGAAGTAGGATATTATGATACACCTGCCTGGGCAAATGGTGTTTATGTTTCAGGTAATTACGCCTATGTTGCTGATGGATGTGCTGGTTTAAGGATAATAGATGTTTCAAATCCTTCATCACCGTATGAGGTAGGATATTATGATACACCTGAGTTGGCATGGAATGTTTATGTTTTAGGCAATTACGCCTATGTTGCTGTTTGTTTTGGTTTAAGGATAATAAATGTTTCCAATCCTTCATCACCATATGAAGCAGGATATTATGAAACACCTGACTTTTCTTATGATGTTTATGTTTCAGGCAATTACGCCTATGTTGCTGATGGGAGTGCTGGTTTAAGAATAATAGATGTTTCAAATCCTTCCTCACCATATGAAGTAGGATATTATGATACACCTGGCAATTCTTATGGTGTTTATGTTTCAGGCAATTATGCTTATGTTGCTGATGGGTATTCTGGTTTAAGGATAATAGATGTTTCAAATCCTTCCTCACCATATCAAGTGGGATATTATGACACACCTGGATATGTAAATGGTGTTTATGTTTCAGACAATTATGCCTATGTCGCTGATGGGTATTCTGGTTTAAGGATAATAGATGTTTCAAATCCTTCATCACCATATCAAGTAGGATATTATGATACACCTGACTCGGCAAGGGATGTTTATGTTTCAGGCAATTATGCCTATGTTGCGGATGAGAATGCTGGTTTAGAGATTTATGAGTTTTATGGATACGGAGTAAAGGAGAAAGATTTTTCAAAAGAAAAATTCAGGTTGTTAAGTAATATAGTTAAAAATGAGATAAAGATTGAATTAAGTTCTTTGATTAAAGATAAAATAAATCAATTTGAACTTTATAATCTTGTGGGTGAGAAAGTTAGAACTTATAGGGTGAACAAATCAAATTCAAAAATTTCATTACCCGTTAATGGACTTTGCCCTAGCATTTATTTTTTGAAATACAATAAAGGAGAAAAACCTTTTAAAATAAT
>JBDRZF010000053.1:6804-7333 GCA_039803805.1 Caldifarciminota bacterium | reverse complement strand
TCCCTTATCAAATTATCCTTTCATAATTTACATTTATGACCAAACAGGAAGGAAAGTAAACGAAGTATTTTTAAGAAAAAAATTTCTGAATTTAAGAGAACTTAATCTTTCTACTGGAATTTATTACTTAAAGGTTTTTGATAAGTTACATAAAATAATTTATATAAAATAGGAGGTGAAATTTATGTTAATATTTTTAATTTTACTTTTAAAAATTACAGAATTTTCAAATTTTAAGATTGAAGAAAGACAGGGATGGATAGTAACAATTTTTTCAGAGAATTTTGAATTGGGAATTATTCCCTCCGGATGGACTATTATTGATGGAAACAATGATGGAATAAAATGGACATGCGGAACAACACCCGATTTAACCGGTCATGAACCACCCTATTATGGAACTGCCTATGCTTATTATTCAGATGATGATGCAGGAAATGGTGTTATAAACTATAATGAGGAATTATGGACACCCAAGATAAAAATTTTACATAATTTTGTTACATTAAAATTAAAATATGGTTATGGT
>JBDRZF010000053.1:0-6794 GCA_039803805.1 Caldifarciminota bacterium | reverse complement strand
ATTTGAGAATGGAGAAAAATACCGTGTTCATTTTAGAAAAAAAGTGGGAAATTTATGGACAGAATGGAACGAATTAAGAGTTTATACAACAACCTCATCAGGAAGGGATTCCTTTGATCTCACAAATCATCTTCCCTGTGATTCAATTCAGTTTAGATTTTTTTATAGTGACTCAACCGCACCCCATCATTTTGGCTGGGCATGTGCAGTGGATAATTTAATTTTGAATGGATTATACATACCTGATCATGATGTCGGTATAAGTGAAATAACTTCGCCAAGCGGGATTGTTTTGATACACAGACCTGTAAGTGTAATCGTAAAATGTAAAAACTTTGGATTAAATACAGAAAATTTTAGATTAATTGTGAGAATTTATGACCCGTCAAATTCAATTGTATTTTCAAAGGATACAAATCTAACAATTTATGTTGATTCTACGATCACATCTTATCTCGGTGAGTGGATCCCATCAACCGAAGGTTTTCATTTTATTTATGGTAAGGTATTACTTCCGGGAGATGAAAATTTTGTAAATGATTCAGCAGGTCATGAATTCAAGAGCTCTTACTGGAGTTCATGGACAGAATATAGCAAACCGCAGATAAATGCTGATAGAGTGGCACATGCAACAGTTTATGATTATGATAATGACAAAATATATATGATTGGGGGAACACCAAATGGACAATCAGGTTCTTTTCTTCCCTATATTTATAGATATGACCCACAAACAGATACATGGGAAGAAAACCTTTCAAATATGCCTTCTGCAAGGGGATGGATACAGGCAGGCTATTTCTCTGGTAAAATTTATGTTCCCGGAGGATTTACAAATGAAGGAGGAATCACAAACACATTTTATATTTATGATATTGCTACGGATACATGGACACAGGGACCTTCTTTACCTGCGAGAAGATGTGCTTATGGACTTGTTATGTGGAATGGAAATCTATATGTAATTGGTGGTCAATTTTCCGCTGATTCTGGAGCAAAAACTGTGTTTAGATATAACATTTCTTCAAATACATGGACAAATGCAACACCACTTCCCAGAGCATTTGATATGGGTGGTGCATGTATTTTAGGAGATACAATTTATCTTGTTGGAGGATATGATAGAAATTATAATTATGTATGGCATAGAGTTTTAAGGGGAATAATAAATCCATTAAATCCAGACAGTATAGTATGGACATGGCTTTCCTTTATGCCTTCACAGGTTGCATTAAATGGAGTTACAACATTAAATGGTAAAATTTATGTGATAGGGGGATTTAGATATATATCAGGACAATGGCAGTTCACAGATAAAGTATATGAATATGATCCTGCAAGTGATACATGGAAAGAGCTCTTAAATAATTATGTTGTTCCAATTGCAAGACATAACTTTGCAGTTGCAAGACCACAGATTAATGGAACCGGGGCAAGGATATATGTTGTTGCAGGAGACGCAAATGGTAACTGGAGTCCACCAAACGATTTTTATTATTACACAGAAACTCTTGTTCCTGTAAATGAAGAATATTATCCTCCATTAAATTTTGATTTGATATTAAGTAAAAACTTGATAAATAAATCAATAGAGATTATTTTGAATCTAAATGAAAAGAAAAAAATTGAGATCTCCCTTTTAAATTCTTCAGGAAGAAAAATTGCTGAAATATTTGAAGGTGAGAAAAAAGAAGGAAGACATAAAATTCTCTGGAGATGCGAAAAGTTAACTCCTGGAATTTATTTTGTTAAATTTAAAATTAATTCACATTTATTTTTCAAAAAAGTTTTAAAGATTAGATAATTTAAAATTCAGGTTAATAAACTTTATAATATATTATCTTTAGGAGGTGAGAGTATGATTGATGCGGTAAAGGCTATATGGATATCATTTTTTATGTCAATACTTTCAGCAATAATAATATGTTTTTGCTTTTATTTCTTTGTTATGCCAAACCTTCCTCCTCCTGCTTCATGGGGAATAAGTAAGATAAAAGAGACAAAGGAAAAAATAGAGGTTCCAAATTTCATAGGGGTTCATCCTAATCAGGCAAAGATTACCGCAGAAGAAAAAGGACTTTTCATCTCAATTGCAGGAGAAGAAGAAAATGAAAATTATCCTGAAGGAGTAATTGTAAGACAAACTCCTTTACCGGGCTCACTTCTGCCTTCTGGTGGTGTTATAAATGTCTATATTGCAAAAAAAATAAAAGAAGAAATGGTAAAAATTCCCTTTGTAAAGGGTCTTTCCCTTTCAATTGCTCAGAACCAGATAATAAGTGCAGGTCTTACAATTGATAAAATTGAAAACATTAATTCTGATTCAATTCCAAAAGGACATGTCATAAAAACCCTGCCACCTGAAGGAAGCCCTGTTAAAAAGAATACTCCAATAACAATTTTTGTAAGTTCCGGTGCCCAACTTGTAACTGTTCCAAATCTTATTGGAAAATATTTTCCTGGTGCTTTAACTTTACTTGAGGAAAGAGGACTTGATGCAGGAACAGTAAAAAGGGTTCTTTCAACAGAGCATCCTGAAAATATGATAATAGACCAGAATCCTAAACCTGGTGAGAAAGTTCAAAAGGGAACAAGAGTGAATATAGTTGTGGCAACTGTGGAAGAAGAGATTCGTTATTAAAAGAATAGATATTCATATATTAAAATCTTTTCTTATAAATTTTATAGGTGCAAATTTATTTTTATTAATGATTTTACTTTTAGATAAACTTTTTGATATAGCAGACCTTTTAATTAAAAAAAATGTTCCGCCTCTTGAAGTTTTAAAAATCATAATTTTTTCTCTTCCTTTTATGATAGCACTCACGGTTCCAATGTCACTCCTTGTTGCCTCAATCTCTTTATATGGAAGATATGCACAGGATTTTGAATTAATAGGATATTCTTCATGCGGGATTTCTCTTGTAAGGGTTTCAAGAGCCCCCCTTTTATTTTCAATAATCCTTTTTATAATTATGTTTTTTTTCAATTCCTATACAGTTCCTGAAAGCAACCACAAGTTAAAAAATCTCTTGTTTGATATATACCAGAAAAAGCCTGCCATGAGTTTAAAAGCAGGTATTTTTAATGAAATTGACAATTATAAAATATATATAGGCGAAAAGGATGAGAGGAATTCTTTCTTAAAGGATGTAAAGATAAATGAAAAGAAAGAGGATGGATATAGAATAATTATTGCTCAAAAGGGTAAAATCTTCACTCAAAAGGATGAATTCATTATTTTAGAACTTGAAAATGGGTTTATTCAGGAAATTGGTAAGGAAAAAGAGGTTTTGAGGGAACTTGATTTTGAAAAGTATAGGATTAAAATACCAATTGAAAAAGAAAAGGTAAGGGAGATAAGGGTTTCAAGAAGTGACAGGGAAATGAATATAAAAATGATGTTGAGGGAAATAAAAAAATTAAAAAAATTACTTGAAAAGGAAAAAAATAATAAATATATTAAACTGCAAATCCAAAGACTTTTTGTTGAACTCCATAAAAAATTAGCAATTCCTTTTGCAGGAATAGTTTTTGTTTTAATAGGAATAGGAGTGGCAAAAAGATTTGGTAGAGGAGGATATGGAACTGCCTTTGGTATAAGCCTTTTTATATTCACTTTTTATTATATATGCCTTGTTGGGGGCGAAGAACTTGCAGATGCTGGAAAACTCGCACCCTGGATAGCAGTTTGGTTTCCAAACATAATTTCACTAATAGCAGGAATCGTTTTAATTAAAAAATATAACTGACAAAATTGTCATAAAATACAAATTTGTCGTTTTTCAAAAAATAAAAATGATTGATTTTCAATAATTTTTTCTCTGGCACAAATTTTTCATATATGTAATTGGAAAAGGAGGTGAAAAATGAAAAAAATCTTAACACTGATAACACTTGTGATGGGGAGTCTACCCTCACAAGAGATGGAGATAAAAGGAGAGGTAGTAAAAAGTTATGAGATTCTTTCGCCTTCAGATAATATAAATATGGTAGCCCTTGAGATAAAAACAGAAAAAGGTGAAATAATCACTGCGCACTTATGTCCTCCATGGTTTCTGAATGCAGATTTTCAGAAAGGTGAAAAAATTACTCTAATAGGAAAATATACCTATCAAAATGTTTTCATGGTAAGGGAGATGGTCAGGAATAATGTAAGAGTGAGAATAAGGGATGAATCAGATAATCCATTATGGATAAGAACAAGAATTCGGGCAAGATATTGTTTTTATAATCCTCAAACAGAAACTTATTTAAAAGGAAAAATTGAGGAAGTATATCTTGTCTCACCATCTCTTTTGATGGAAGCAAATGTCAAACTTGAAAATGGAGAGATTGTCAGAGTGAGACTTGCTCCAAGTTGGTATTTACAGAATAGAATAAAGGTTGGTGATGAAATAGAATTGAGGGGTTCAGAAATAAGATTTGACAGTGAAAGGATGATTCTCGCAAGAGAAATGAGGAATTTAAGAACAAAAGAAATGATTTCACTAAGGGATATGCAGGGTTTTCCAATGTGGGCTGGAAGAATGCAAGGAAAAGGATATGGACACGGAAAAGAGTATTCTCCTAAAAGAAAAAGAAAATGGTAAAACTAAAGGGGAAAAGGGGGGTATATTCCCCTCCCCCTTTATTTAAAAAAGAAAATGGTAAAATTATTGTTGTTAATTTTATCTGCTTTTAATAACATTTCTCTTTCTTCAGAGATTACTGATAATTTGAGACTCTTAAATAGGAAAGATGAAGGGAATGTGCTCAATCTCAAAGGATATATTCAGAAAGATGCCTTTTTAAATTTTGAAAATGAAACAAACCTTTACCTCATAAACTTTGATGAATATTCCTTAATTTTTGAAAATTTACTTTATATATCAAAAACATTCTTCTTTAAAAATCTCGGTAATAGAAACAAAATATTTATAAATTTGAACATATTCTATCCACCTAACTATGAAATTTATAAAAACACAAAATTTACCTTTGGGAACGACCTTGAAGTTTTTTTCAAAAATAAATATCTTTTATCAATAAATCCTGAATTTCTTCAAAAAATTTATTCAAATGAAATTTTTGAAAGGCAGAATGAAATTCACATAAAATCTTCATTATCAATTCCTATGCCCTTTTTCTTTTTGATACTGAATTTTTCACCAGGAATCAAAAGTTTAAAAGATGAAAACTTTTATATGTATGAAATAAATTATAATTTTGATTTCCCTTTGACTCTTGATTTCTCAATTTTTCTCTTAATGGGATACAAATATTCAGAATCTCAATTATTACCTTTCCCTGATTCTCTTGCAGAGGATCCTTTTTTTGAAGAGGATATTATAAAAATTGAAAAATATATAAATTTAAAATTGATAAAAAATTTCTGGGATAAAGGACTTGAGATAAATCTTTTATCAGGATTTTCTGAAAGAGGTTTTATTCCCTTTTCAAATTTTAAAAGAAAGGATAAAAAAATTGAGAATCAAATTTATATATCAAAATTTTTTAAAAACCAATTGATTTTAAATTTTGGATTTAAAAATATAATGAATTTCTCAAACATTGAATATTTTGATTATACAAAGAATGCCTTTGAAATAAGAATTGGTTTGATTTTTTAAGAAATTTTTGGTATAATTTTAAAATGAAAAGAATTTTTTTAAATTTAGGAATTTTTTTAGTCTTTATTTTATTTTTATTATTTTTAAACTTTGTAGTCCAGCAAAATATTGAAAATCTTTATATAAATAATTATAAAACAAATTTCAATTTACTTTCTTTTTTAATAAAGGATTATATTGAAAAAGATGAAAAATCAAGAGAAGAAAAAATAAAAAAGATAAAGGAAAATATAATATCTGGAATAAAAAATAAAAAGAAAATTGAAGAATTTGTTGACAATTATTTTGTGCAGGGAATATGGTTTATAAAGAATGAAAATATAAAAGGCTTTTCCCTTTACCCCCAGTTTGAAGAAGAAATTTTATCTTTTTATAAATTAAACATAAAAGGGAAAAATGCGAGCACCCTTTTAAAAGTTGATAAAATTACCTTTTTGGTTTCAAATTTTCATTTAGACACAATTGATATCCTTGTTCTTTCAGAAGAAAAGGGAGTCTCAACAATAGAGATAAATGAGATATTCAGTACTATCCTCCCAGTTTCAGAAATTGTTTATTTCTCTGTTTTAGATAGATCAAGAAATCCCATTATATTTTTCTCACTTTTTGAAGATTTCTTACCACTTAAAGGTGAAGGAAGTTATTCAATAAACACTCCTGCAGGTGAAATTTACCATATTGAAAAAAAGTTTAGTGATAAAAATTTTGTAATTGGCTATTCTTTAAAAAAATTAAAAGATTTTAAATTTAAAACCTCATTATTTTTGATTTTCTTAATATTGTTTTTTGGTTTTCTTCAAACTTTTATTTTTTATGAAATGTTAAGGTTTGAAAAACTCAAAATAAAAAAAGATAAGGAAATAGAACATTTAAAGGAAATGGCAGCAATTTCTTCAGGTTTTAGTCATGAAATAAAGAACTCATTAAATGCCTTGGCACTTTTATCAAAAAATTTAGAAGGGGAATATAAAGAGATATTTGAAGATGAAATTGAAAGAATAAAAAGAATCATAAGTTCAATAAGTATTCTTGGAAAATATGAGATAGAAAAAAAGAAAATCAACATTAAAGAAATAATAAAAGAATCTTTAGATTTTTTAAAGGAAGAAACAAAAAATTTAAAAGTAAATAAGTAATTAAAAGAAAATGAAACAGTTTGTGGAGATAGAAATTTACTTTTTA
>JBDRZF010000052.1:0-7346 GCA_039803805.1 Caldifarciminota bacterium | reverse complement strand
TTTAAAGTTTTTGTTTACAATATTTTAGAAGAAATATGATAATTAAAGACTATGAAAAAGTTATAAAAATAGAAAATGGGAAAATTAAAAAAATTTATAAGGAAGAAAAAATAAAATGTGATTATATTTTTGAAAATGCAAGATTAATTCCTTCTTTTTGCGATTCTCATACACACTTAATACAAACAGGACTCTCTGAAATAAGATATTCTTTAAAAGAAAAAACATCAAAAGAGGAAGTTTATGAATTTTTAAAGAAAATTTTAAAAGAAAAAAAAGACTTAATAATTGCTTATGATTTTGATGAGAGTAAATGGAAAGAGAAAGAATTTCCAAAAAAAGAGGAACTTGATAAAATATCCAAAAAAGTTCCGATAATTTTAAGAAGAATATGTGGTCATTTTGCTGTTGGAAATTCAAGGGCTCTTGAAATTTTAAAATTAAAAAAAGCAAAGAATATTGATTTTGAAACAGGAATAATGAAAGAAGAAGTTCCTTTAAATTTAAATTATTACTTTCCACCTTCAAAAGAGGAAATTAAAGAAGCCTTTATAAAAGGACAGGAGATTGCTTTTTCTTTTGGAATCACAGAAGTTCATGAAATATTAGGACTTAAAAATTTTAAAAATATTTTAGAATTTAAAGAAAAGGATTTTTTAATAAGAATAAATTTATATGTTGTTTTGAAAAATTTAAAAGAGATAAGAGAAT
Organism: Caldifarciminota bacterium; assembly: GCA_039803805.1. Taxonomy (GTDB): domain Bacteria; phylum Hydrothermota; class Hydrothermia; order Hydrothermales; family Hydrothermaceae; genus JBDRZD01. The sequence continues at coordinate 6,635 of JBDRZF010000052.1, read as the reverse complement.
TTGAAAGGATAAAAGAAAAATTTGAAGAGAAAGAATTTTTAAAATTAAAGGGAATAAAAATTTTTGCTGATGGTTCAATAGGTGCAAGAACTGCATTTTTAAAAGAAGATTATAAAGATTTGAAAGGTGAAAGAGGAAAACTTCTAATTGATGAATATACTCTTAAAGAGTTCATAAGATACGCTGAAAAAAGTGGATTACAACTCCTTATTCATGCAATAGGAGATGCAGCAATAGAATTTGTTTTAAAAATTTTTAACAAAATGATTTCTGAAAACCCTCTAAGACACAGAATAGAACATTTTGAAATTGTTAATAAAAATATAATAAGAATGGCTAAAAAAAGTAATATCTATATTTCAATGCAGCCGAATTTTGTAAGAGAATGGCAAGAAAAAAATGGAATGTACTATAGAAGACTCGGAGAAAAAAGATGGAGAAAAATGAACCTTTTTAAAACATTACTTAATGAAGATTTAAAAATTGCTTTTGGTTCTGACTGTATGCCTATAGGACCTTTATATGGAATAAAAGGTGCAATGAATCATCCGATTCCTTCTCAAAGAATTAACTTTGAAACTTCATTAAAACTTTATACAGAAAATCCAAGAATTTTTTCCTTTGAAGAAAAAAATAGAGGAAAAATAAAAAAAGATTTTGATGCTGATTTAATCCTTCTTGATAAAAAAAATAATTTAATTGCAATTATTTTTAAAGATAAAATTACATATACCACTCAAAAATTTTAAAGAAATTATAGGAAAATTATTTAAAAAGGGGCAAGAAGGATTTTATATCTCCCGGCAAGTAAAACACTACCAAGGACATACTAAATTCTCTTGCCCCTTTTAATTTCCTTTATTTTATATTTATAATCTTTTCTGTCCTATCTGGCAATTTAAAGAAATATACTCCTTTACCCGGTAAATCAATTTTTAAAGTATGGTTACCTGCACTAAAATATCTTTCAATCCTGTGTATATCCCTTCCTGATGAAGAATAAATATCTATTTTCAAATTCTTTCCATAGGGTAAATTGAATTTTAAAATGGCATAACCATTTTTGGAAAATATTGAATAACTTGAAGGAACATTTTTTACAATTTCCTTAATTCCTACATTATACCACCAGTCAAACCATACATTTCCGCTTCCAAATTGTCTGTAAAAAACTGTTGTTCCACCTAAAACAATGTTGAGATCTATTTTGTTTGGCATTTCACCTGTTGCATCATGCTCATTTATAACTGCCCTGCCTTGCCATGAATTTGGAGTACCTGCATTTGCCCATACTGTTATAATTGAATCAAATGATTGATAAGTTGTTCCAAGAGCCACACATATATTATATGGATAATCAAATGCTGTCTCTATCCATGGATACCTTACATCTCCATATGGATAATTCATTGGTGGCCATACACCATATGTCCAGTTTGAACCTCCATCAGTTGTATAAGCATAATGAATATCATACATATTTGTATTTGAATGGTAATGCCTGTAAAGACACCAGGCAGTTTGATTTGGGGGTGTTTGCTGTCTTGATGCTGCCATTGAGGTCATATATTCTCCATCTCCATCAGTTTCAACATTAGCAAAATTCCATGTGCCACTCAATCCATTTGTGTTTCTTCCAATTCTTACAATACTATCATCAACAACATAAGAGATATAAAAATAGTTGCCCTTTCCAATTGCAATCTCAGGATCTTTTCTGTTTCCACTTGAAACCCAAATAGGTGTTTCCCATGTTAATCCCTGGTCAGTTGAACGGGTTGCATATAAATTCCATGTTGTTGCACCTGCTTGCTTTAAATAAGCAACATAAAGAACCTCATTTTCATCCATATCAACAGCAAACCTTCCTATTGAATCACCAGGTGTTGCAATCCATATCCAGTCTCCTGTGGTTCCATCGGCTCTCCATCTTCTTAAAATTAATGCACCATCATTAGGTGTTCCTGAAACAGTTGACCTTGCAAATGTATAAATCCATGGATTTGTTCCTCTTCCAACAAGAACTTCTACCTGCCAAATCTCATCGCCATCAGGATACCATATGGGAAGCCAGGAAGTCCAGTTAATTCCATCAGTTGAATAATAATGAAATATTGTATCATAATCACTTCCTGTAACATATCTTAAAACTGCAACATAGTTTGGCTTATTTGTCATATCTGATGAATGTGAAAGAGAAATCCATCTTAAATTATAAGAGCCACTCCTTACAAGTCTATCTGTTCCCCACTCAATCTCTCCACCAGAATTTCCATTTTCTTCTTTTCTTTCAATCCTTGGAACCGATACGGTTGCAGAAATATCAGGAATTGAATTATCTTGAATTGCATTACCATGAGAAACAACTTCTTCTTCCGGAATCTGATTCTGAACTTCATATAGCCATGGTCCTTTTATCGGGTTATCAGGATATAGAGGACTTTTAGCGCTTAGACTATTTATTTCGGTAAGTATAACACTTACCATCAGGTATTTTATATATTTCATAAAACCTCCTATTGTTTTTAAGATTCTTTCTTATCCCCTCCTGAAAGCCGAGACTAAACTCTCAGAAGAAAATAAAAAAGAATCTTTTATAGTCATTATAATACAGGTTTTTTTAAAAAAAATCAAGTCTTCTTTGAGAATATAAATATATTAAGGTTTAAAAATAAATTTCTCAAAATAAGTAAAATGCCATTTTCCTGGTTCTTTTCCAAATATCTTAAAAAAAAGCCACATTCAAAATGAACTCCTTTAAAATAAGAGACCTAAAGAATTTAAATTGCCCAAGGTTATAAAAAAATTATGATGCTCTGCTCTTATTCTTGAATCAAGTGCACCTGTAAGAGAAGGCAAAAGAACTCTTTATCCTGAAATTATTGAGATTATAAATCCAAAACAAAAATTTCTTTTTAATGCAAAGACCACTTCACTTTTTTGCCTCTTGAATACTTTTTGAAAAATTATATAAGGAACAATTATTATTCTAATATGTATATAAATTGTACAAACTACTTGACATTTTGAATTTTTTCCTGTATAATTTATACACTTAAAAAGTTCTTTGAAAATAAAGATGGGTATATCCGTGAGGAAGGGAATATAGATTATATTTTCTTTATGGAGGGTTTGATCCTGGCTCAGGGCTAACGCTGGCGGCGTGTTTTAGCCATGCAAGTCGTGCGGGGAAGGGTTTTTACCCTTCCTAGCGGCGAACGGCGGAGTAACACGTGACTAACCTGCCTCCGGGACAGGGACAACCACCCGAAAGGGTGGCTAATCCCTGATATTGTCATGATGGGGCATCCTGTCATGATGAAAGGGGGCCTCTGGTTTCCATGCTCCCGCCCGGAGAGGGGGTCGCGGCCCATCAGGTAGTTGGTGGGGTAATGGCCCACCAAGCCTATGACGGGTAGCCGGCGTGAGAGCGTGGCCGGCCCGAGGGGCACTGAGACACGGGCCCCACTCCTACGGGAGGCAGCAGGCTAGAAATTTGGGCAATGGGGGAAACCCTGACCCAGCGACGCCGCGTGGGGGATGAAGCCCTTCGGGGTGTAAACCCCTGTCAGGGAGGATGAAGCTTCTCTGGACTAATAATCCAGAGAAGTGACCGTACTCCCAGAGGAAGCCCTGGCTAACCTCGTGCCAGCAGCCGCGGTAATACGGGGAGGGCAAGCGTTGCCCGGATTCACTGGGCTTAAAGGGGATGTAGGCGGCCAGGTGTGTCAGGCGTGAAATCCATCGGCTTAACCGATGGGCTGCGTCTGATACTACCTGGCTAGAGGGCGCCAGAGGAGAGTGGAACTCCCGGTGTAGCGGTGAAATGCGTGGATATCGGGGGGAACACCAGTGGGGAAGCCGGCTCTCTGGGGCGTCCCTGACGCTGAGGTCCGAAAGCTGGGGGAGCGAAGGGGATTAGATACCCCCGTAGTCCCAGCTGTAAACGATGCGGACTTGGCGTTCCCTTCGTTAGAAGGGAGTGCCGTAGGGAAACCGTTAAGTCCGCCGCCTGGGGACTACGCTCGCAAGGGTGAAACTCAAAGGAATTGACGGGGGGGCGCACAAGCGGTGGAGCGCGTGGTTCAATTCGATGCTGATCGAAGAACCTTACCTGGGCTTGACATGCTGGTAGTATCCCGATGGAAACATCGGGAGAGCCCCTCTGGGGCAGCCAGCACAGGTGCTGCACGGCTGTCGTCAGCTCGTGCCGTGAGGTGTTGGGTTAAGTCCCGCAACGAGCGCAACCCCTGCCCTTAGTTGCCATCAGGCTCCTTTGTGGGAGTGCTGGGCACTCTAAGGGGACTGCCGCCGATGAGGCGGAGGAAGGTGGGGATGACGTCAAGTCCGTGTGGCCTTTATGCCCAGGGCTACACACGCGCTACAATGGCCGGTACAGAGGGAAGCAAGCCCGCAAGGGTGAGCAAATCCCTAAAACCGGCCCCAGTTCCGATCGGGGTCTGCAACTCGACCCCGTGAAGCTGGAATCGCTAGTAATCGCCGGTCAGCAATACGGCGGTGAATACGTTCCCGCCCCTTGTACACACCGCCCGTCACGCCATGGGAGCCGGGGGGGCCCGAAGTCCCGCATTTTGCGGGATGAAGGCAACCCTGGTGACTGGGGCGAAGTCGTAACAAGGTAGCCGTACGGGAACGTGCGGCTGGATCACCTCCTTTCATAAGGAAAATTATTCCTTCTTCACGGATATATCCATCTTTTATTTTTTATTTATTTTTTATTTATTTTTTGTTAACATAAGGAGGTGATAAATGAAAAAAATAATAAATATAATAGGAATTGTCCTTTTTGCATCCTCACTTTATGCTTTTGGAGCACTACCTTTTAAAATTGAAGGGAAATTCAATTACAATATGATAAGTAATGCAAGTGGAATAAAAGATCAGGATGCAACATCAATGAATATTGGAATAAACGCAATCCTTCCCGTGTTTATGGGGCTCAAAGCAAGATTAAATATTCTTGGTTTTGAGATGTATACATTAAAAGATTTTCCAGTTAAAGGAGAAAGTTTTTCTACAAACTATTTCAGATTTAATTTATTAAATGGTGGAGACCTAATGTATTGTTTCCCATTACCAATGTTCCATCCTTATGTATTTACAGGTCTTGGAATAGTAAATGCTTCACCAGAAGAAGGTGAAAGCACCACATCTTTTTCTCTAAGACTGGGTTTAGGAGCAGCATATTCTCTTCCTGCTGTTTCATTTTTCCTTGAAGCAGGATACGGAATGTTTGATTCAGGAGTAGAGGGAAGAGAGACAGAGGGAACAATTTTAATAGGTGCAGGAGTAAGATTCTAAAAATTTATTTCTTATGAAATAAAGGGGGGCTTTAATGCCCCCTTTTTATTTTAATAAATATTTTCCTTTAAAATAATAATTTAATGAAATTTCAAAGAATCAAGGGAACAAAAGATATTTTTGGTGAAGAATATGAAAAACTTTTTATATTTTTTGAAAAAGCAAAGGAACTGATTGAAAATTTTGGGTATTCTTTTATTATAACACCAACCTTTGAAGATGTGAATCTATTTATTCATTCAACAGGAGAAACAACAGATATTGTCGAAAAGGAAATGTATGTATTTGAGGATAAAGGAGGAAGAAAACTTGCTTTAAGACCTGAAGGCACACCTCCTGTATTAAGAGCAATTGTTGAAAATAATATTGAAATTCCTTGTAAAATTGCCTATTTTTTAAACATGTTTAGACATGAAAAACCTCAAAAAGGAAGGCTTAGAGAATTTTATCAATTGGGTGTTGAATATATAGGTTATATTGATCCTCTTGTTGATCTTGAAATGTTTTTAATAATTGAGAAACTTATGGAACTGTTTGAAGTTAAAGATTATTATTTTGAAATAAATTCAATGGGATGTTTATCTGATAGAAAAATTTATAAAGAAAAACTTAAGGATTATTTGAAGGATAAACTCCAAATTTTATGTGATGATTGCAATAGAAGATTTGAAAGAAATCCTTTAAGGATTCTTGATTGTAAGATTGATTCAGAAAAAATAAAGGATTTTCCAAAATTGCTTGATTATTTATGTGATGAATGTAAAAATCATTTTGAAAAATTAAAGGAATATCTTAATAAAAACAATATAAATTTCATAATTAATCCTAAACTTGTAAGAGGGATTGATTATTATACAAAAACTGTTTTTGAAGTTAAATCAAATAAACTCGGGGCACAAGATGCACTGGGTGGAGGTGGAAGATACGACGGTCTTATGGAAATAATAGGAAAAGAAAAAGTACCTGCTTGTGGATTTGCTCTTGGAATGGAAAGAGTTATTATGGCTTCGGATTTTAAATTGAAAGAAAAAACACCTCCTATATTTATAATTTATACAAATGAGAATTTTAAAGAAAAAGCATTTAACCTTTATATCCAACTTATAAAAAATAAATTTAAATGTGAAATGGTATTGGATACAAAATCTTTAAAATCACAGATGAGGAAGGCTGACAAAAAGAATGCAAACTATGTAATAATATTAGGTGAAGAAGAAGAGAAATTAAATTCTTATAAAATAAGGAATATGAAAGAAAGAAAAGAAGAGAGGATAAAAAAAGAAAATTTAATTGATTATTTAAAGGATCTCAAA
>JBDRZF010000051.1:0-7406 GCA_039803805.1 Caldifarciminota bacterium | reverse complement strand
TTTTTCAAACTATTTTGAGAATAAAATGACAGGTTTTATATTTTTCACCCAAAATTCTCTTGGACTTAATGTTTTTGAACTTTTATGGATAGTTGTTGATCCTGATTATCAAGGACTTGGATTTGGTGATTTGCTTATGAACAAATTTTTAGAAGAGGTTAAGAAAAGGAATGCAAGACTTGTTGTCCTTCATACTTCTGAACACTATTTGAAGGCAAAGAGCCTTTATAAAAAATACGGATTTAATTGTGAAGGAATAATTAAGGATTTTTATTCTCCGGGGGATTCAAAGGAAATCTGGGTTTTAAGATTATAGATGAAAATAAATTTATATCTTAATCCAAATCCTCCTTTAAATGGAGATGTTCTTATAGATCGCTGGGGAAGAAAATATTTTATGAAAAATGAGCCTTTTTTGGAGGTAGAATTTATAAACTTTCCAAAGGGCGAATATGAAGTAGAATTTCTTTATCCATTTGCTAATTTAAAAAAAATAGAAATTAAATCCTCCCGCGAATCTATTTATTTTTTAGATAAAAGATTTGGAGATCCTTCTATTTCTCAAATAAAATTAAAATTGAAAGGTAAAAATATTGAAAAAGAATTTGATATTGGAGTTAAAGTGTATAAAATTACGGGGAAAATAAAGAGATTTAATAAAAGAATTTTTCCTGTATATTTATGGGCAGCAAGAGAGAAATTAATGAAGTATGAAATTATTGCTAAAGTAAAAGAAAATGACACATTTACCATTTATTATCCTGAGGGAAGAAAATTGAGATTATTTATTGCTGATACCACTTATGGAAAAAGTTCATTAGAAACATGGATATATGCAGATGAATTAAAAGGAGATATTAAAGTAAATCCATTTGTAGGAGGAAATTTTGAATTTTATGAAATTAAGGTATGGTATCATGATGAAATGTGGAATGTATTTTTTATTCCTGCAATTGTGGATTCAATTTATCCACCAGATCTAAACAAGGAAGATATTAAATTATGGATAAATGATTTTTCTGTAAAGATAAAAAGTTTCACACCTCATAGGTTATATTTCTATTCTCATGAAAAGAATAAGGGTAAATATTATCCTGCTTATTTATTAACCGGGATAATAGAAAAATTAAAAGATGAACTTGAATATCCTATTATAATAAGACTCTTTATAAGTTCAAATAAAAAAAATTTGAAGGGCGAAGGATGGTATATTTGCTTTTAAATATCCGCTTTATAATCAATAATTTTTAAAAATTTTTCCCCCTTTATTTTTAATTCACAAACCAAATCTATTACCTCACCTATTTCAAAATCTTTGTTTTCATTTTGAATATAGCCTTTTATAAAATAATTTTCCTCTCCAAGATAAATATATTTTTTTTCTTTATTTTTTGATAAAACTTTTAAATTTTTAATTAAAAAAACAGGTGGTGGATTTCCCTCTCCAAAAGGTGCAAGTTTTTCTAAAACTTTTTCACCTTCCTCTATTATTTCTTTTAAACTTGCAACTGTATCAATATGTATTTTCTTTTTAATTTTTTCTTTATCAAGTAATTCCTTTGCTATTTCTTCAATTCTTTCTTCAAATATTTTTAAATTTTTTTCATTCATCTTAATTCCTGCAGCAAGTTTATGTCCTCCATATTCTATGAATAAATCCTCACATCTTTGAAGTGCATATATCAAATCAAATTCCTCTATACTCCTTGCAGAACCCTTTGCTATTCCATCAGATATCTTAAATATGAATGTTGGTTTTCCTGTTTCTTCAAGAATTTTTGATGCAACTATTCCAATTACCCCTTCATGGAATTCTTTATTCCATATAACATTTACAAATCTATCTTCCTTTAAAAATTTTTTTGCTTCTTCATAGATAAAATCCTGTGTTTTTTGCCTTAATTTATTCTTTTCTTCAAGGTCTTCTGCAATTGAAATTGCTATATCACCATCCTTTGTTATTAAAAGCTGTGCTGATTTTTTTGCATGTTCCATTCTTCCTGATGCATTTAATCTTGGTGCAATTATAAAGTTTACATCAAATTCACTTACTCTATTTTTTATACCCCCTATTTTTTTAATTGCCTTAATTCCTGCCTTCTTTGTATTTTCAATCACCTTTAATCCAAAATAGGAAAATATCCTGTTTTCATCAACAAGTGGAACCTGATCCGCAATAGTTCCAATTGCTATTAAATCAAGATCCCAGTATAAATCGTTTTTTTCAAAATTTAATTTTTCATATATTGCTTCAATGAGTTTGAAAGCAACTCCTGCTCCTGATAGATATTTAAATGGATAATTTTTTGATATTTTTGGATTTATTATTGAAAAAGCATCGGGCAATTTTTTAAGTGGTTCATGATGGTCTGTTATTATTGTTTCTATACCGTATTTTTTAGCATATTCAATTTCTTCAAAGGCACTTGTTCCGCAATCAACAGAAATTAAAAGTTTTATATTTCTTTTTTTAAGTGCTTCAATTCCATTAATACTTATTCCATAACCTTCCTTTAATCTTGAAGGAATATATAAAACTACTTTTGCTCCAATTTCTTTAAGTTTTCTATATAAAAATGAACTCGCACATAATCCATCAGCATCATAATCACCAAATATGCCAATTTTATTTCCTTTTTCAATCTCCTCTAATATTTTTTTAACACTTTTTTCCATCTCCTCAAAAAGGAATGGTGAATGAAGATGAGAAATTTTTGGATTTAAAAAACTTTCAAAATCCTTTATACCCCTTGAAATTAGGATTCTTTCTAAAAGGGGAAGATCCCTTCGCACTTCTTTTATTATCCATTTCATCTTTTTTTAAGGAATGCACATATTTCAATATGATAGGTTTGTGGGAAAAAATCAAAGGGTTTTAAAATCTCTATATCATATCCAATTTCCTCATAAAATATTTTCAAATCCCTTACAAAACTTTTTGGATTGCATGAGACATAAATTATTTTTTCAGGCAAAATCCTTTTGATATTTTTAAATATTTCCTCATCAAGTCCTTTCCTTGGTGGGTCAAAGATAATTAAATTTGCTTTATCAATTTCTTTTAAATATTTACCTGCATCGGCATTTATCGCTTCAACATTTAAACTATCGTTTATCTTTATGTTTCTTAAAAGATCTCTATATGAAGATTTATCAATTTCAATTGATATTAACTTTTTAATTTTTTTTGAAAGAGGTATTGAGAAAAATCCAACACCTGAAAATGCATCAATTCCAGTATCATATTCCTCTATTTTTGAAATTATAAAATCAAGCATTTTTTTTGCTGTTTCAGGATTTAATTGGAAAAAGGATGTTGCTGAAACTCTAAAAATATATTTATCTATTTTTTGAAAAAGGTGGTCATCCCCTATAAGGGATTTTGTTTCCTCTCCAAATATTCTATTACCCTCAGTCGGATTATAATTTTCAACTATTCCTTTTATATTTTCTTTATCAATTTCGTATATCTTTTTCGCAAGTAATTTTGAAAATCCCTTTAAATATGTTACAAAAATTATAAGTAAATTTTTTTCTTCTAAATCAGACCTAATAACACAGTATCTCAATCTCCCTCTTTTTTTATTTTCATCATATACACTTATCCTTTCTTCCTGTAAAACTTCTTTTATTTTTTTTATCAAATCGCTTATTTTTCTTTTATGAACTATACATTCCTCTATATCAACTATATAATGGGAATCGGGTTTATAAAATCCCATGTAAATTTTGCCGTCTATTCTTTTCAAGGGAAGTTGTGCTTTTATTCTGTAAAATAACTCTGAACTGGAAGGTTCTATTGGAGAAATGGGTAAATTCTCAAAACCCCCTACTTCTTTTAAAATATCTTTTAATATCTCTTCTTTTAATTTAATTTGTAAATCATAAGATGCCATTTGAAGATGACAGGAGCCACATTCTCCAAAATAAGGACACGGCGGTTCTTTTCTTTTTTCATGTATTCTTAAAAATTTCTTTATTTTTCCGAAAATCACATCTTTTTTCTCATTTATCACTTCAACAACTATTCTTTCACCCGGAAGGGAAAATGGAACAAGAATTTTTTTATCTCCTTTAAAACCGATCCCAATTCCCTTTTCTGTTAATTTTTTTATTTCAACTTCATAAGTTTTTTTTACCATGATGAGGAAAATAAAAATGTTATAACCTTTTTTGCTAAATCTTGGGATGCTCTTTCAATCCCAATTTCCTCATCTTCTAATGGAACCTTATATATTCCCCATCCTGAAAAATTTCTTTTTGGCAAAAATTCTTCATTTTTTATTTTATTTATAAATTCAATTTCAGCACTGATTATTATCTTATACTCTGAAACTCCCCCTTTTTCATCAAAGGAGTGGGGATTTTTTATAAATTCCTTTATTTTCCCCTTTATTAAAAGATTTGCATTACGAGGCTCAACAACTTCAAGCCTTCTGTCTTCTTCAAACCCCTTCATAAAATTTTGTGTTACACTTATTTCAATTCCATATTTTATACTTTCATTTTCAAATGTTTCAATACCAATTTTTTTAAATTCCTTTGGAAAAAAACCATGAAAGGAATAAATGCATGAAATAAAAAAAATAAAAAGGATATTAAGTTTCTTCATAAAGGGGGAAATTCTTTAAAAACTCATAAACTTCCTTTCTTATCCTTTTAATTGTTTCTTCATCTTTTTTTGTTATAACTTCATATATAAAATTAGCAATTATCTCCATCTCCTTTTCTTTCATTCCCCTTGTTGTTACACAGGGAGAACCAATTCTTATTCCACTTGTAATTGTTGGTGGTTTATCATCAAAGGGGATTGTATTTTTATTGACAACTATTCCTGCCATTCCAAGTAAATCCTCTGCTTCCTTACCTGTTATATTTAATGGTCTTAAATCAATAAGTGAAAGGTGGGTATCTGTGCCTCCTGAAACAATTCTTGCCCCTTTTTCTTTAAGGGTTTCTGCAAGTTTCTTGCTGTTTTTAACAACCTGCTCACAGTATATCTTAAATTCTTCTTTCATTGCTTCTTTAAAACATATTGCCTTTGAAGCAATAACATGCATTAAAGGACCACCCTGTGTTCCGGGAAAAACTGCCTTATCAATTTTTTTGGCAAATTCTTTTTTACAAAGTATAAATCCTCCTCTTGGTCCCCTTAATGTTTTATGGGTTGTTCCTGTTACAACATCTGCATAGGGGAATGGATTTGGATGAACTCCTGTTGCAACAAGTCCTGTTATATGGGCAATATCAGCCATTAAATATGCACCAACTTCATCACATATTTCCCTGAATTTTTTGAAATCTATTATCCTTGGATAGGCTGAATAACCGCAAACAATTATTTTAGGTCTATGTTTTTTTGCCAAATCCCTAACCTGGTCAAAATCAATTGTTTCAGTCTCTTTATTTACTCCATATCTTACTATGTTATAATAAATTCCTGAAGCATTAACAGGATGACCATGAGAAAGATGTCCCCCATGGGATAGTTCCATTGATAAAATTGTATCACCTGTATTTAAAAGGGCAAGATATACTGCTAAGTTTGCCTGTGTTCCTGAATGGGGCTGAACATTTGCATGCTCTGCATTAAATAGTTTTTTTAATCTTTCTATAGCAATCTCTTCTATTTTATCCATAACCTCGCAACCACCATAATATCTTTTATAAGGATATCCTTCTGCATATTTATTTGAAAGCCATGTTCCCATTGGATAAAGAACTTTAAGAGGTGCATGGTTTTCAGATGCTATAAGGATTATATTTTCTCTTTGCCTTTTTAATTCTTCCTCTATTAATGAATATATTTCTTCATCAAAAATTTTAAATTTTTGCATTTTAAACTCCTTTTTAATTTTTATAATTTTAAAGATAATTCCCTATTTGACTCAATTTAAATTTTTTTTTATAATAAATTACTTAAAAAGGAGGAAAAGTGAACTTAATATTTCTCTTAATTTTTCTTGCTAAAAATTGCATAGTTTTAAATATTGATGGAATAAGGAATAATGAATGCTTTGAGGCACAGAATTTATATACAAAATTTATATGGGATTCTTTAAGACCAAAAGGAACAATTTATACAAATTTTTATGTAACCGGTATTACATATACAACCGCATCCCATTCAGTAATAATAAATTCATCCCATGAAATTTTACTTTTAAACATTTACACTCCTCAAATTCAAAAACAATTTTTCCCAGGAATTGGCGAATATTTAATTAAATATTTAAATTTACCTCAAAATAAAGTTTATTATATTTCTGGTAAAAATACAATATGGAAATATCCAGTCAGCCTTTTACCCGGTTTTGGAGAATCTTATTCCCCAAAAATTGTTTTAACTCAATCAAGCACAAATGATATTGAAGTCTATGATTCACTTGTAAATATAATGGATAGAGACCATCCAAGGTTTATATATGCAGTTTTTCCAGAAATTGATGAAATGGGTCATCATGGAGGATGGAATGGTTATATAAATGCAATAAGAAAGGCTGACTCATTATGTTTTGAAGTGTATAAAAAAATTCAAGATGACCCATTTTATAAGGATAGCACATTATTTATAATAACAACTGACCATGGAAGGCATGATTATTCCTATCAAGGGCACGGGGACTTTTGTCATGGATGCAGACATATTCCTTTTCTCGCAATAGGTCCTGATATAAAAGTTGATACAGTTGTGGATTTAAGAAGGGATTATCTTGATATTGCTCCAACAATTGCCTATTTAATGGGTCTTGATATTCCAAATTTTTATGGAGAGATAATGAGTGAAATGATAGAGGGATTTAAAGAAAGGGAGAACTTACCAATTTTTTATCAAGATGAAATAAACATAAGTAATTCAACGGGAAGATCTTCTTTCCCTGATATTTTTGTAAATGAGGCAGGTATCCATGTTGTATTTTCTGATAATACAGACGGATTTTATCAAATTTATTATACCAAATCTCAAGATTTTGGTAATTCCTTTACAGAGCCTATTGTCCTTTTTCAAGGTAATTTAGATAAAGAATATCTTTATCCTTCAATTTCAGGCTATGGAGATAGTTTAATATATGTTGTTGTATCAGAAATCTGTGATACAATTTATACAAATGAAAAAACATATGTATGGAAGATTAAGGGCAAAAAATCAAAAGACGGAGGAAATACTTGGGGTAATGAAGTTTTTATTTTAAATGCAGGTGAAATTACCCATCGCCCTGCAATTAAAATTTTTGAAAATAAAATAAATTGTGTATCAATGGATTATTATGGGCAGTTTAATCCAAGAATTGTTAGAAATTTAAGTATTGATACAGGAAACACATTTTTACCACCAGAACTTGTTGGAATGAATATATATAAATATTCCTATTCTCCAAGCATTACTTATATAAATGGAAATTTAT
>JBDRZF010000050.1:0-7438 GCA_039803805.1 Caldifarciminota bacterium | reverse complement strand
AATCAACCTTTGCTTCATAGGATTTCATTTTAAAATAGTATTCAAGTATATCTTTAAAGAATAGTGAAATATAAAAAGTAATGTGGAAGAAAAAAAGATTATAAAGATTATTTTCAAATTTCTCAAAAAGTTTTTTATCTAAAATTTGGTTTTCAAGCCTTTTCTTTACTTTTATAATCCTATAAACTTCTTTTGGATTTTCTATAAGAGTATTATAATCAGGCAATTCAAAGTCTTTAACATATTTTTTAACCTCCTCTAATATCTCATTTAAATTTTCAACTTCAAAAGGTATAAAATTTATAATCTCTTCACTCTGAGAGATTTTGTTAAAAACATTATCACTTAATGGTCTTTTATTAAAGAAATTTTCCAGAAAATCTATGAACCTTTCCCATTTAAAAAATGCTAATGCTGAAAAGAGCCATTCATATTCTTTTCTCTTTTTAAATATTCTTTCAAGGATAAACTCATCAACTTTTTCATCAAAATAAATTTTTGCAGTAGGAGCATCAAGAATTTCAAAACCAAGAGGAACCCCTATTTCGTAGGCAAACCTTCTTAAAAAATTTGTGCAGAAAGAGTGTATTGTTGAGATTCTAAGCATCATGAATTCTTCTTCATATTTTTTATATATTTCAGGATAGGATTTTTTTGCCATGCTTAGAATTCTCATTTTCATTTCCCCTGCTGCTTTTTCTGTAAATGTTATTGCCAAAATTTTCAAAGGATTTATATTTTCCCTTTTTATTATTTCTAAAAATCTTTTTGAGAGCCACTCTGTTTTACCAGAGCCTGCAGGTGCAGAAAGTATAATCCATAAATCTGGCGACAAAATTATTTCTCCTTTATCCATAGCACACAAAAATTTCTAAAGAAACAATTGTTGCATTCGTCTTTTTTATAAGGTATTGCTTCAAAAATACCGGTTTTTATAAAGTTAAGTATACTTTTGAAATCTTCTTCATATCTTTCTTTTAATTCTTCTCTGCTTTCAGATTTTGTAATCTTTTTTTCATCAAAAGTATAGATCAAAGCGTTACATTTTTCATTTCCTTTTAGAATATCCTCTGAGAGGTATAAATAAAGAAAAAGTTGAAATTTATCAATCTCATCCTCTGTCGTTTTTGTTTTATAATCTATGATTTCATACAAATTTTCTTTTTCAGAATAATCAATCCTGTCAATCCTTCCATATATTATAAAACCGTTTCCCCTTTTCCTAAATGATTTCTCAATATAAACAGGAATAAATCCTCTTTCCCTTCTTTTTCTTTCTTTCTCCCTTATTAAATCTTCATGATAACTTATATAATATTCTAGGTAAGTTTTAAAAGGTTTGGGAATTTTAAAATTATTTACAACACTTTTTAAAGTCAATTTGTATATATCTTCAAACATCTTAAAATCATAATTTGTTTTTTTAAACTCTTTAGTGAAATTTTCCATAAATTTATGAATTACCCTTCCAATTATAACATCCTTTAAAGTAGGTGAAGGCTCCTCTATTTCTTCGCATCCTAATAAATTTTTTAAATAAAATTTATAAGGACATCTTTTATAATAAACAACATCAGTTACGTATATTTCTTTATTTGGAAAAATTTTTGAAATGTTTTTTATAAAATAATTCTTGGGGAAAATGACTTCTTCTCTAAAATTATCAAAGATAGAAAATTTCATCCTCTCTCCTATCTCAAATTCCTTTTCTATATCACCTATATAAAATTTTTTTATTTCCTCAAAACCTTCATGAACCTCCTTTAAATCCTCTATGAAAGGGGAAGGAAATAAAGATCTTTCATCTTCCTCTGAAGGAAATGTAAATATAATTTCATCAAAATTGTTCTTTATTTTTTCAAAATTTAACCTATCCCTTATTATTATTTCTTTTCTATCAGGCATGTTTAAAAACCTTTTTAGTCTATCCGGCAAAAGTATATCAACTTCAGAAATTTTTGGAAAATCACCGTCATTCATTCCACCAAAAAATAAAATTTCATTTTCAATTCCTGTTAATTCAAAAAGCCCTATTATCCTTACCCCTTCCTTTTCCCTTAATCCTGCTTCAATTTCCTCATCTTCAAAAATTTTATAAAGTAAATTCTTAAATTCATAAATTGTAATTTTTTGTTTGAATTCTGAAAGTTCATTAAATTTGCTCAAAATCAAAACTTTTATATTATTGAGTTTATCAAAATATCCAAATTTTTCAAGTATTTTTTTAATAAAGAAAACCCATTCCGGAGCCTCCTTTTTTTCTTCTAAATCCACATCTTCAAGAACATCAAATATCCATTCAATATTTTTTTTGATAATTTCAAATTCTTTCTCATCAATTTGTTTTTGGTAACTTTTTTCTTCTTTTAATTCCGGAATGACCTCTATTAAATTTTCCCAGTATTTTCTTCCCGTAAGAACATTTGCAATTCTTGCATATTTTGGTATTATTTCTTTGAACTTATAATCTATCTTTGAAAGTAAAGGAGAAGTAATAAAATTTATAAAAGAGTTATAAGAAAAATCTCTTATGTAAACATCAATTAAGGAAAAGATAATTTTTGCTTCAGGAAAATTATTTAAACTTTCTTTTAAACTAATATGATAAGGAAGACCGTAAATATAAAAGGTTCTTTCAATTTGAGTTGCATATTTTTTTAAATTAGGGAAGGAAATCATAAAATGAGAAAAATTTTTGCCATTTCTAATTTTTTCATAAATAATTTTCTTACAAATTCCCTCAATTTCCTCATCCTGAGAAGGAAACTTAAAAAACTTTATAATTTTTTTTCTCTTTTCCCCTTCTTTAATTTCATAAATTTCAAATCCTTTTTCTTTATAAAATGTCAAAGTCTTATCTAAAATGAGCCTTATTTTTTCATCTTTATAATTTTCAATATTTGCAAAAACATTTTTTGAGATACTTATAATCCTCTCAAAAAATTCTTTTTCTATCTCAGTAAAATCAAGAAAAGAATCAATCAAAATATAATCAAATTTAAAATTTTCAAGACTTTTTACTGCCTCTTTTAATATTAGAGATTCAATTAAAAGATTTTCTTTTTCAAGTGAAAATTCAAATTCATCAAAAAAATTAAAAACACATTCAATTTTTTCAAAAAGAGTTGGATATCTTGATAAAAAGTCATAAACATCCTTTCTTTTACTTATCTCTGAAAACTTACCATAAGGATAATAATTCCTTATCAATTTATATGTTTCAAATAATTTTTTTGAAAAACTTTCAAATCCTGTTACCTCTTTTTTCTTATAAAAAGTCTGTATGAGTTTTTTATCTTTTCTTAAAGCAAAATGAAAAAATAAAAAACCCTTTGAATCAGAAATTATTTCCTTTTTTAAAATAGGCTTTATAAATTTTTCACAGAAACTTGAAGGTGTATGAATCTCTGGAATAAAAACATATTTCCTTTCATTAAAAAACTCCTTTATTTTCTCTTCAAGAAAAATTTTTTTGTAAAGGGTAGGAACAAAATGGATAAAATTATTTCTATTTGAATAAAAATCTTTTAATTTTTCAAGTAAAATATAATATTTATTCTTTATATCAGGTTCAAAAACATAAAGAACTTTCATATTTTAATTATAACATATGAAAATGCCAAATTCTGTCAGTTATTTATGAGCAATAACTTCTATTTCAATTAGTGCATTTTTAGGGAGTTCCTTAACAATTACAGTAGTTCTTGCAGGATAGGGTTCTTTAAAATAATTTGAATATATTTCATTAACTTTTTGAAAATCCTCACTGTTTTTCAAAAAAATTGTTGTTTTTAAAATATTATCCATAGAAAGTCCATAAGATTCAAGAATATTTTTAATATTTTCAAGTATTTGTTTTGTTTGTTCTTCTATTCCTTCTTTTAATTCGCCTTTTTCAGGGTCTATTCCTATTTGTCCTGATAGGAATATAAAATTATCAAATTCAATACCCTGAGAATAAGGTCCTATTGGTTTTGGTCCTTTAAGAGACAGAAGGCTCTTCTTTCTTTTTTCTTCCCCTTTTTCTTTTTTCCTTTTCTGCTTCAATTTTTTCTTTTGCCTTTTCATATTTCCTCCTGAATTTTTCAACCCTTCCCATTGTATCAATTATTTTTTCTCTTCCTGTATAAAAAGGATGGCACTTTGCACAAATTTCAACCCTTATTTCCTTTTTTATAGATTTTGTTTTTACCTCATTCCCACATGCACATTTTATAATTGCATCAACATATTCAGGATGAATTTTCGGTTTCATATCTCCTCCAAATTAGTTTTTAATTATAAAGGAAAAGGCTTCTTTTTAAAAAATATAAAATTTTTTTGATGATTTATTTAAAAGCAGAAAATATATCCCGCTTTTTATATTTAATGGAAGTATATAATTTCCTTTTTCAAAAATTCTTTCAAAACCATAGACAAGTCTGCCAGAAGCATCAAAAATTTTTAAATCGAATGGCTTTTTATCAAGGACAGAGAATGCAATAAAGGGTTTACCATTTTTATAAACGATTCTAAAATTCTCATATTGAATTTTTATATTTTCTTTTATATTTATACCTAAAAGATGAATTAATGCCTGATAAATATTTAGCCATCCCCATCCATAATATATATTAGGCCATGTATCAGGCGGAACCGGTCTTATTGCATATTCTCTCAAGTAATACCAGAGAGTGCAAGGTGGTGCTGTAGAATCCGCCTGCGTCAGGATTGCCCATGCCCCTATAAGATGTGATGCTGCAAGGGGTCTACTTGAGATTATTGTATACCCTCCTCCTGGAATTGAAGACCTTATATTATAACCTGGAGCCGCTATATTAGGTTTTACATTTAAACTATCAATAAAAAATCCGGGGATAAGTGAATCTGGTGTCGCACAAAGCACAATTTTATAATTACCCGGAGAACCACCTCCCCATGTGCATATAGGCATTATCCCCATATTCCTTAGATTTATCATATCCTGCCACCATTCAAGGGAATCCGGGGTACTGAATGGGACATATACAGCCACTATATATAATTCTTGTTTCCATTCCGCAAACTTCTGGAAAGAAGCATGAATCCATGAATTATTTCCGACACCTGAAGAATTAAAGCATTTACATGCTACAAATTTTGCTCCGGGTGCAACCCCTATGTCATCTTGAAACGGACCCAGTCCATCGCCACCTAAAATTACTCCTATTGAATGAGTCCCGAATCCATTGTCATCATAAGGTTGAGGTTGACCATTCACTGCATCATACCAGTAAGGTGAAATCCATTTACCGGCAAGGGCTGGATGAGAGACATCAACACCTGTCCCCATATGCCCTATTACTATTCCTGCTCCAGTATAACCTATCATCCAGCACGAATCAGCCCTTACAGCAATAATATTCCATTCAGGAATCAATATTTTGTTCTCAGAAGATACATCTTCAATTTTCACCTTGAAATCATAAGTTATATATTCTATTTCTTCTCTTTCAGAAATTTTTTCAATAACATCCTTTGTTGTCTTCATATAAAATCCATTGAATATCCAGAAAGGAGTCAAATCATTTATTTTATCAGAAAAATTTTTTCTCAAATAATCAATTATATCCTTCTGGGAATTTTGTGAAAAATCTTTTAAAAATTCAATATATTCTGCGGGTGAAAGATTTTTTATTTTTTCAAAATCGGGCTTTTCAGAAAGATGCACAATCACTCCTATTTTTTCATCAAAGGAAGATTTGTTCATCATTTCTTTAAGAGAGGGTGTAATTTTTTCTACCCCTGCATTAATTAACATGCCCATCATCATACAAAATATCATATTCATTTTTCACCCCCTCTAAATTTTAAAATTATGGATTATAATTATACATTCTTACCATTCAATTGTCAACACTTTTTAAAGCACTAATATTGAAGAAGTTTATATATTTTTTCTTCTATTTTTTTATCTATATCAGATAATGCTCCCAATATTTTCCATACAATTCTTCCTTTTTTATCAACTATGATGTGCGTGGGAAAAGCAGAAATATTAAGTTTTCTATGTAAATCTTTATCTTCAACTGCAAGAAGATAATCAAAATTCTGTTTCTTTACAAAGTTTTCTATTACTTTTTTACTCTCGCGTGTTACTGCAATAAATATAACATTTTTTTTATCTTTAAACCTTTTAACAAGTTCATTGAGTTGTGGAATCTCTTTAACACAGGGACCGCACCCTGTGCACCAGAAATTTAACACCATAATTTTATCTTTATTTTCTTTATATTTAAATAACCTTCCATCTAAAAGGGTTAATTCAAATTCAGGAATTTTCTTATATTTCTTTTCAATTTCCTTTTCTAATTTTTCAATTTCCTTTTCATAATTCTCTCCAAGAATTTCTTTAAGGGTATCTTTATAATTTGGAATATCATAATAAAATATAAGGTATCCATAAGCAAGTTTTGATTTTTCAATTTCATTCTCTTTATATAAAATCCTGGCATATGAGCCGAGATGCCACGGTTCAACTTCTGTAAAATCTTTACCTTCAACAATCTTTTTTATATAAAAATATGCCGAATCTATTTTATTTTCCTCATGGTATATAGAGAAAATAAGAGGATACATAAGTGCCTCTTCAAAACTCTTAATTTCTTCTCTCATTATTTTTGAAAAATTAGAAAATCTTTCCTCTAAAAAGAAAGAGAGATAATAAAATATTGCTCTTTTTCTGAGATAACATGAATCCTTTGAAAGTTTTTTCAATTTTGATATCCATTCATATAATGGTTCATAACTTTTCCCTTTTAAAGCTTCCTTTTATATACTCATATATTCCCTCTATACTTTCAAACCCTTCTTTTTCTCTTTCTTTAATCCATATAATTAAACTTTCTGGCTTAAAAGAAGGCTCTATAAATTTTCGGTAAGAAAATTGCCTAAATTCTGGAATTAGAGGGTCAAGTTTTTTATCTTTTATATAAGAAATAAATTCCTGATAGTTTCTTTTTACCAGTAAATAATAATTCCATTTGATTGATATTTTATGATTGCATTCCGGAAGATTTTCCGCATTCTTTATAATTTCCTCTGTTAAAACTGAATCCTCTAAAACCCATTTACTGGTTAAATATGCTGCATGTAAATAAGAAGGATTGTTTTTCTCTTTTTCAAGATTTTCTTCTATTTCTTTTTTTATCTCTTCAATTTTTTTCTTTTGAAGTTTTAATGCAAAATCATATAAATTATCCACAAAATCATAATGATCCTTATAATATTCCCTTTCTTTAAGCCATAATGATTCAAATTTTCCATAATCCGGGAAAATTGCGTTCTTTGAAAAATAAAAATAGCCAAGCATGGAAAGAGCGTGGGGCATTGGTTTATTATCTTTATAATATATCACATAGAAACTTGTGTCAAAGATAAATTTACCCTTTTTATCTTCAAATAAGAACAAAATAAGCGA
>JBDRZF010000049.1:0-7501 GCA_039803805.1 Caldifarciminota bacterium | reverse complement strand
AAGGTAAAAGAATACCAGAGGATATTTTAAAACATGTTAAAAGTTGCGAAGAATGCCTAAGGGAAATTGAAAAGATAAAAAAGACAGTTGAGATTTTAAAAGAACTTAAATATGAAATACCACAACCTTTTGAAATAAGAGAAGAAGTCTTTTCAAAAATAGAGAAATATAAAAAATTAAGAAAAAATATTAGAAATCTCTCCTTTGTTCTTGCCCCGGTTTCTATTTTAGTTTTATTATTTTCTTCTATCTTTATTTATAATTATCAAAAGTCAAAAATTATTATCTTATATCCTGAAGAATTCCAAATTTTAATTCCTGAAGAACTTTATTTTTATTTTAAAATTCCAAAAAATAAACCCTTTGTTGCTTATATAGATACTCAAGATATTACTCCCTATGTAAAGGTGTTTGAAGATATTGCTTTTTACAATTCAGAAAATCTTGAAGCAGACCCAGGTTTCCATACTATTTATATAAGAGTTTTTGATCAAAAAGGTAAAGTCATTGAAGAAATAAGCAAAACTTTTTATTTGACAAATTATAAAAGAAAAGAATTAACTTATTTGCGTTAATTATAAACTTTCATATAATTTTTTAATTAAAATCGCATCCTTTTCAAGAGTGGGGCTTTCACATATTAAAAATCCTTTAACTTTGTAATCTTTTAAGGCTTTAATACAATCTTTATAATTAAATTTACTTCTTTTAAAAGTTAAATGTTCAATTTCACCTTTCTCACCATATTTCATCCCTGAAATATGTATTTGCATTCTTTCAAGTGCCTTCTCTCCCAAATATTTTTTATACTTTTCAAGAATTTCACAGAATTTTTCATAATTATTTATCTCTCCTAAACTTCTTGCGTATAAATGGGCAAAATCAATTGTTGGTTCAACACCTTCTATTTCCTGAGAAAGAGAAAGAAGTTCTTCAAGGGAGCCAAATTGTGTTGGTTTTCCCATTGTTTCAGGTCTTAAGATTACATCAATTTTTAATTTTTCAATCTCTTTTCTGATAGAAATTATTTCCTTTTTTACCTTTTCATAAACTTTCTTTGGTTCTTCATCATGATAATAGGCAGGATGAAAACAAATATCTTTTGCACCACAAATACTTCCTATAATTGCTGAATCTATTATATGTTTTTTTGAATTTTTTAAAATTTTTTTATCACTTGAATTTAAATTTATCCAGTAAGGGGCATGAACTGTTAATTTTACATTAAATTTTTCTGCTGTTTCTTTAACAATTTTTGCTTTTTCTTTTGACATCTTAACTCCTTTTACAAATTCTATCTCCATGGAGTCAAGTTTTAATTTGTAAATTCTTTCAATTCCTGCCTCTGTTGTTTTTTTCTTTGTTGAAATGGGAATTCCAGCAGTTCCAAATAAAAGTTTTTCCATAGTATTATTATAACTTATTTCATAAAATTTTTTCAACATGATTTGATATTATCTTTTGTTATTCTTTATAATTTTTTTTCTTAATGGAAAATAATATTGTTGAAATTGTTCTCCACCTTGTAATTCAAATTGCTTTTATTTTATTTGTAGCAAAAATATTTGCTGAAATCTTTGAAAGATTTTTAAAACAGCCTCCTGTTCTTGGTGAACTAATTGCGGGAATAATAATAGGTCCTTATTTGTTAGGTAATTATATATCTATCCCTAAGATTGGTCATCTTTTTCCTAATATTTCTCATTCAAACATTCCTGTTTCAAATGAACTTTATGCAATTGGTCAAATAGCAGTGATAATTTTGCTTTTTATATCAGGTCTTGAAACGGATTTTTCATTATTTTTAAAATTTGCAGGTCCTTCATTCTTAGTAGCATCAGCAGGTGTTATTTTACCATTTATTTTTGGAAATGTTCTTACAGTTATATTTGGTTTTGCTGATAATTTCCTTTCTCCAACTGCACTTTTTATGGGAGCAGTATTGACTGCTACTTCTGTTGGAATAACTGCAAGGATACTTTCCGATCTTGGAAAACTTAATACACCTGAAGGTGTAACAATACTTGCTTCAGCAGTTATTGATGATGTTCTTGGAATTCTTGTTTTAACAATTGTTATAGGAATTATAAAATC
Organism: Caldifarciminota bacterium; assembly: GCA_039803805.1. GTDB lineage: Bacteria > Hydrothermota > Hydrothermia > Hydrothermales > Hydrothermaceae > JBDRZD01. Next base: position 5,407 of record JBDRZF010000049.1, on the reverse strand, counting down.
GGGTAGTGTGAGTGCAGCTTCAATACTTTTTATTGCTTTAAAAGCATTGGGGATATGGCTGTTAATTCTTATAATTGGGATTTTAATCTCAAAGCCCTTTGTTAAAATTTTAAAGAAGTTTAAAACAGATGGGGCAAGAATTGCTTTCTCTCTTTTTTTATGTTTTCTCGGGGCTTCTATTGCTGAATATTTTGGACTTGCAATGATAATAGGTGCATATGCCATAGGACTTGCATTTTCACAAACAGAGATAAAGCATGAACTCATTGAATCTCTTAAGGGTGTTTACCATTTTCTCGTCCCATTATTTTTTGTAATAATGGGGATGATGGTCGATATTAAGAGTATGATCCCAGTTCTTTTATTTGGTGGTCTAATATCAATTGCTGCGATTATAGGAAAAGTTTTTGGCTGTGGCTTAACTGCTTTAATACCCGGTTTTAATATTTTGGGAGGTGCAAGAATTGGTTTTGGTATGCTTCCGAGAGGCGAGGTTGCCCTTATTATTGCAAGTGTTGCAATTGCACAGGGTGCAATAGAAAGAGATATGTACGGGGTTGCTGTAATGATGACAGCAATCACAACACTTTTGGCTCCTGTTTGTCTTGTGTATCTTTTTAAAATTGAAAAGGAAGGTATAAGAAAATGGAAGAGATAAAATTTGAATGGGATTTATTTTTTATTGAAAAAATAATAGAAAAAATTGAAAAAATTTCTATTGAAAAGGGCTTTTCCAAAAGAATGGATATAGAGGCACAAATGGATAGAAGAATTGTTGAATTTGTAAAAGAGGAAGAGGGTTTTTTAATTTATGTTGATTTAGAAGAAGGAGGAAGAGGGATTTTTAATTTGAAAGGAGAAAAGGGGATAGAGATATTTTACGAAGCAGTGGAAGAACTTTTTAAAGAGGTTGAAGAAAAATTTAAAGAAATTTTAAAAAGGAGGAAATGATGCTCGTAAAATTATATGATGGAAGAGAAATTCCTGTTGAGATGTATAAAATAAGGATGCTCCAAAAAATAGAACTTAAGCCTTTATCAAGGAGATTGAAGGCAATTGAAGAAGCAGGATATAATACGTTTTTACTTAAAACAGAAGATATATTTCTTGATATGCTTACAGATAGTGGAGTTAACGCAATGAGTGATAAACAATTTGCAGGTTTTATCACAACGGATGATGCCTATGCAGGAAGTATGACCTTTTATGATCTTAAAAATGCTGTAAAAGATGTTCTTGGATATGAATATGTTTTACCTGTTCATCAAGGAAGAGCCGCAGAGCATCTAATTTCCAAGGTTTTTATAAAACCAGGTCAATTTGTTATTACAAATTATCATTTTACAACAACAAAAGCACATATTGAAATAACCGGTGGGGGAACATGTCTTGAACTTTATATAGATGAAGCATTGAATACCAAAAGTACCTATCCTTTTAAAGGTAATTTAGATCTCGATAAAGTTAAAAATGCTATTAAAAAATATGGAAAAGAAAAGATTGCCTATATAAGAATGGAAGCAACAACAAATTTACTTGGTGGTCAGCCTTTTTCAATGGAGAATTTTAAAGAAGTTAGAAAATTATGTGATGAATATGGTATTCTTCTTGTTTTGGACGGTAGTTTGATAAGTGAAAATGCTTACTTTATTAAGAAAAGAGAAAAAGGTTATGAAAATAAAAGTGTAGCAGAGATAGTAAAGGAATTATGCAGTATCCCAGATATATTCTATATGAGTGCAAGGAAAAATACCTGTGTAAGAGGTGGACTTATTGCAACGAATAATGAGACACTATTTAAAAAGATGGAGGAATGGCTTCCTGTATATGAAGGTTTCTTTACATATGGTGGAATGTCAATGAGGGAGATTGGTGCAATGGTTGTTGGGATGAGAGAAATGGTTGATGAATCAGTTGCTGGTTGCGCTATAGAACAGATAAAATATTTTGTTGAAAAACTTGATTCTCTTGGAATTCCTGTTGTTACACCTCCTGGCGGTCTTGCCTGCCACTTAGATGCAATGAAATTTTTACCTCATGTTCCTCAAAGCGAATATCCTGCAGGTGCTCTTGCAGCAGCCCTTTATATTGTTTCAGGAATAAGGTCAATGGAAAGGGGAACAATTTCAATGGATAGAGATAAAGATGGAAATGAAGTATTTTCTGATTTAGAGTTAACAAGGATTGCTCTTCCAAGAAGAGTTTATACACTATCCCATATTGAATACGCAATTGACAGGATAAAATGGCTTTATGAACATAGAAATTTAATTAAGGGATTGAAATTTGTTTCAGAACCCCCTGTTCTTAGATTTTTCTTGGGTAGACTCAGTCCAATAGATGATTGGGGTAAAAAACTCGCAGAGGAGTTTAGAAAGGATTATGGCGAATATTAAAAGGAGGAGGAGAAAATGGCAAAAATTAAAGAGGCAAAATATATATGGATGAATGGGAAACTTGTTCCATGGCATGAAGCAAAGGTTCATGTTTTAACTCATGCTTTGCATTATTCTTCTTGTGTTTTTGAAGGGATAAGATGTTATAAAACAAAAAAAGGATCAGCAGTTTTTAGACTAAAAGAGCATATTAAAAGACTTTTTGATTCTGCAAAAATTTATAGAATGGAAATTCCCTTTTCCTTAGAAGAAATAATGAATGCCTGTATTGAGACAATAAAAGCAAATGAACTTGAAGAATGTTATATAAGACCTCTTGTATATAGAGGTTATTATGATTTAGGGGTTAATCCATTTAATTGTCCTGTTGAGGTTGCAATTGCTGTATGGGAATGGGGTAAGTATTTAGGGCCCGAGGCAATTGAAAAGGGTGTGGATGTTATGATTTCTTCTTGGACAAGGATTGCACCAAATACAGTTCCTCCGATGGCAAAGGCTGCTGGAAATTATTCAAATGCTCAATTGATTAAAATGGAAGCAGTTATTTATGGATTTGCAGAGGGGATTGCCCTTGATGCCTATGGGTTTGTTTCAGAGGGTTCAGGTGAAAATATTTTTGCAGTTAAAGATGGTATCATATACACTCCTTTTTTTGATGCCTGTATACTGCCGGGGATAACAAGGGATACAGTGATAAGAATTGCAAAAGATGAAGGGATAGAAGTAAAAGAGGTTCCAATTCCAAGGGAGTTTCTATATATAGCAGACGAAGTTTTCTTCACAGGAACTGCTGCTGAGATTACTCCTATAAGAAGTATTGACAAAATAATTATAGGGAAAGGTGAAAGAGGCCCGATAACAAAGAGGTTGCAGGAAATATTCTTCTCCTATGTAAATGCTGAAATTCCTGATAAGTATAACTGGCTTACCTTTATAAAATGAAAGGAATAAAAATAGCGATTGGGGCTGATCACAGAGGATTTCATTTAAAAAATTTTATAAAAAAGGAAATGGAGGGGGAAGGGATAATTTTTTTTGATTTTGGTTCGCCTGATGAGGAAATCTCTGATTATCCAGATTTTGCAATAAAGGTGTCTGAATCTGTTTCAAAAGGTGAATCGGATTATGGGATTTTAATATGTTTGACAGGAATAGGGATGAGTATAAGTGCTAATAAAGTAAAAGGGGTAAGAGCGGCTCTTTGCAAGAGTGTTGAAGATGCCTACTTGGCAAGAGCCCATAATGATGCAAATATTTTGTGCATAGGTTCAAAAGAATTCCAACAAAATCCTCATGAGGCAATTGAAATTGTTAAAAGATTCATAACAACCCAATTTGAAAGGGGAAGACATTTAAAAAGAATAGAGAAGATAAGAGAATATGAGAATAAAAATTTTAGCAAGTGATTCAATGGGAGTAAGATCCACTTGCACTTACATTGAGGTTAATGGATTTTCTATTTTAATTGACCCTTCCTGTGCCCTTGGCCCTTTAAGAGAGGGTTTTTATCCTCATATTTTAGAAATAATAAATCTTTCTGAAAAGTGGGAGATTATAAAAAAATATTTAAAAAGGGCAGATATTTTAATTTTCACCCATTATCATTATGATCACCATAATCCAAGAGAGATTTATCTTTATAAAGGTAAGAAGATATTTCTTAAAGATTATAATGACCTTAACAAAAGACAAAAAATAAGGGGGGAAAAATTCTTTTCTCTTTTAAAAGAAGAGGGTATAGAAGTTGAGATAGGAGATGGTAAGTTTTATGAGAAAAATGGTGTCAAAATTTATTTTTCTAAGCCATTACCTCATGGCAGAAGTGGAAAACAAGGTTATGTGCTTGGAGTGGGAATAAAAGAAGGAAGTGAGGGCTTTTTTTACACTTCTGATATTCAAGGTTATATAAACGATTCTCTAAAAGAAATTTTATATAAACTTATACCCACAATTATTTTTATGGACGGTCCTTCTTTTTACATGTATTCAAAAAGTGAAAGAGAAAGATTATGTAATGAAATAATTGAGAAACTCAGTGATATAAAAAAAGAAATTGGAGAATTTAGAGTTCTTATTCTTGATCATCATTCGATGAGGGGGAGGGATTGGGAAAATATTTATTCCTTTATAAAAGAAAGACTTAAGAAATTAGAAATTGAATTTCTTTGTTCAGCTGAGTATGAAGGTAAAGAAATAACACCTTATGAAGCAAAAAGAAAGGAGATTTACCAAATACATTCTATCAAAATTAAAGGAAAACAAGAAGAAAGAATTGTTGAAGAAAACAGGAGGTAATTTATGAAGAACATTCATCCATTGGCAAGGAAGTGTCTTGAAAAAGTTGCACCTTATAAACCTGGTAAGCCAATTGAGGAAGTTGCAAGAGAATTAGGAATTTCACCTGATAATATTATAAAACTTGCTTCAAACGAAAATCTTTTAGGTCCATCTTATAAAGCACTTAAAGTAATTAGAAAAAAGATGAAAGAATTAAATTTTTATCCTGATGATACCTGCTTTTATTTAAAGAAAAAACTCTCAGAAATTTGGGGTGTTTCAATGGATGAAATTTTTGTGGGGAATGGTTCTGTTGAGATTATCTATTTACTTGCAATTGCTTTTTTAACTGAAAATGACTCTGTTGCCTATTGTAAAGGCTCTTTTCCGATATACGATATTGTGGCAGACTTAATGGGTGCAGAAAAGATTGCACCTCCTTTAAAAGAAGAAAATAAAGCAGTTGATCCTGTAGCACTTTTGAATTCAATAAAACAGAATACAAAAATAGTTTTTATGAGTAATCCTAATAATCCAACAGGAACATATTTTACCCATGAAGAAGCAAAATATCTTGTGGAGAATGCACCTTCTAATGTTTTGCTTGTATTTGATGAAGCATACGATGCCTTTGTTGATGCACCTGATTTTCCTGATACTTTTTCTTTTTATAAAAAATATCCAAATGTTTGCATTTTAAAAACCCTTTCTAAGACTGTTGGACTTGCAGGACT
>JBDRZF010000048.1:0-7649 GCA_039803805.1 Caldifarciminota bacterium | reverse complement strand
AGTAGGAATACCATTTTCACTCATAAATTCCTTAGCGAAGGCTTTGCTTCCTTCAAGAAGCGCTTCCTTTTCATTGGGAGAATAAACAAAAAAATTCTTAATCTTATTTTTTATTCCCTTAACAATTGGCTCTTCAGGTCCAGGTAATATTACATCAACCTTTTCTTTAATTGCAACCTCTTCTATTTTTTTAAAATCAGTCGAAGAAAAATTATAGGTTTTCCCTATCCTTTCAATACCCGGATTACCCGGTAAACCTATAACTTCATGTCCAAATTTATGAAACCAATAGGAAAGTGCATGTTCCCTTCCACCACTTCCTATAATAAGAACTTTCATTTTAAAAATTATAAAGCATACTTTATTTGACTTTCAAACCAAAATTAAATTATAATTAAAAACTTAAAAAATATTTAAGAGGTAAAATTATGAAGAAAATAATAGGTGTGGTATTTAGTGGAATTTTGTTTGCTTCAACAAATGATGCAACACTTGTCTTTTTAACAATTTACCCCGGAGCAAGAGCAGTAGGAATGGGAGGAGCATTTGCTTCAGTTGCTGAGGATGCAACAGCCCTTTACTATAATCCTGGGGGGATTGCCTTTTTTGAGAAGAATGAGATTTCGCTTCAACATTCTAATTGGCTTACCGGGCTCTGGCCTGATATGTATTATGAATTCTTGGGATTCGTAAGACCTTTACCTCCATATGGAAATATAGGAATTCACGGAATATATTTAACAACAGGGGAAACAGAAGCACAACTTGAAGATGGAACCACCATTGCGAGGTTCAGAAATTTTGATTTTGCAATAGGTGCATCTTATGGTGTTAAACTGTTGGAAAAATTAGGGATTGGATTTACCACTAAAATAGTATATAGTTTTCTTGCACCTGACTGGCTTGTAAGAATGTATTTTCCTGAAACAGGGGGTGGTGGTGCTGCATTATCATATGCTTTTGACTTCGGTTTACTTTACAAATTTGACTTTCCAAAAGGTCTTTCCTTTGGCACTTCTTTACTTCACATAGGACCTCCGGTAAAATTCACAAAAAAAGGTGGAGATAAAGACCCAATTCCTTACACTTTGAAAACGGGATTTTCTTATAGACCAGTTTATAATAAGGTTCATAAAATAATTCTGGCTACCGAGATTACAAAGGTAATTGTAAATTTATTTAATGATTTAAAAGAAGATGGAACTAAAGAAGTATGGAAAGATACATGGAAAAATATTGGCTTAGAGTATACTTACTATGATTTCATCTCTGCAAGGGTTGGATATTTTGAGGATAGAGCAGGACAGAGAGTTGGATGGACTTATGGAGGAAGTCTAATTTTTAAATCCTTCATATTTGATGTAGGAGTTGATTCAGACATATATTCTTTTGAAACCGATAATTATAGATTTTCATTTGGATACAAATTTTAGGAGGATATATGAAGGTAAAATCATCTGTTAAGAAAAGGTGTGTTAAATGTAAAATTATTAAAAGAAAAGGTAAAATATTTGTTATTTGTGAAAATCCAAAACATAAACAAAGGCAGGGTTAAAATGGCAAGAATTGCAGGGGTTGATTTACCAAAGAATAAAAGGATTGAAATTGCATTAACTTATATTTATGGAATAGGGCTTTCAACATCAAAAAAGATTTTAAGAACTACGGGTATTGATCCAAATAAAAAAGTAAAAGATTTAACAAGTGAAGAAGTAAGTAAACTTCAAAGTGAAGTGGATAAACTCAAAGTGGAAGGTGCTTTAAGAGCAGAAATTCAAAAAAATATAAAAAGGCTTATTGAAATAGGTTGTTATCGTGGTTTGAGACATAAAATGGGTTTACCTGTAAGAGGACAAAGGACAAGACACAATGCAAGAACAAGGAAAGGGCCAAGAGGTAATATATTTAGAAGATTGAAACAGAAAAAAGGAGAAGGATAATGGCAAAAAAAGTTTCTCGTAAAAAGAAAGAGAAGAAAAAAATAGTAGATCCCTTTGCAATCGCCTATATTCAATCAACTTTCAACAACACGATAGTTACAATTACAGATAGAAATGGAAATACACTAACATGGGCTTCCTGTGGCTCTGTAGGATTTAAAGGAACAAGAAAAGGAACACCATATGCTGCTTCAAAGGCTGCAGAGGCGGCAGCAAAAAAGGCACTTGAAATGGGAATAAAAGAGGTAGAAATAAGGGTCAAAGGACCTGGGCAGGGAAGGGAGGCAGCAATAAGAACAATTCATGCAGCAGGATTAAAAGTAGTAGCAATAAGGGATATAACACCTATACCTCATAATGGATGTAGACCACCAAAAAGAAGGAGGGTTTAATGGGAAGATATACAGGTCCTGTTTGTAGATTATGCAGAAGGGAAGGCGAAAAACTCTTTTTAAAAGGTGATAGGTGCTTAACTGACAAATGTGCATTTGAAAGAAGAAAATATCCACCCGGTTTTCATGGTCCTACAGGTAAGAGAAAATTATCCATCTATGGATTACAATTAAGAGAAAAACAGAAAGCAAAAAGAATTTACGGTGTGAGTGAAACCCAATTTAGAAGATATTTTGAGATGGCAAAAAAAATGCCGGGAAATACAGGTGAAAATTTACTTTCTTTACTTGAAAGAAGATTGGATAATGTGGTATATCATCTTGGATTTGCATTATCAAGAAGAGCAGCAAGGGAACTTGTTGCTCATGGACACATACTTGTTAATGGAAGAAAAGTAGACATACCCTCTTATTTAGTATCAGAAGGAGATATAATTACTTTAAAAGAAAAGATGAGAAATAATGTATTTGTGAGAGAAAGTTTTGACAGAAAAGCGCCAGAAGATGTACCTAAATGGTTATCAATTAATAAAGAAAATTTTGAAGGAAAAGTCTTAAGACTTCCTTCAAGAGAGGATGTTTCACATCCAATAAAGGAAAGTTTAATTATTGAGCTTTATTCTAAGTAAAATTTTCAAAAGGGGTTGAAAATGAGTAAAAAAGAAATTTTAATGCCAGACGGTATTGAAACAGTTGAAGAAAAGAAAAATTATGGTAAATTTGTATTTTCTCCTCTTGAAAGAGGATTTGGAATTACCGTAGGTAATGCTTTAAGAAGGGTTTTGCTTTCAAGTATACAAGGTTCTGCAATATTTGCAGTCAGAATTGATGGGGTATCCCATGAATTTTCCTCTATAAAGGGAGTACTTGAAGATGTTCCCCTTATTATTCTCAATTTGAAAAAAATAAGAGTTAAATATAGTGGGGATTCTCCTTATATAAATATTCCTCTTACAGCAGCAGGTGAAATGGAAGTTCTGGCTAAAGAATTCAGGACACCAAGTAGTGTAGAAATACTTACTCCTAATCAAAAGATAGCAACGTTAACATCAAGGAATTCCAAAATAGCAATGGAAGTATGGGTGATGAATGGAAGGGGCTATGTTTCTGTAGAAGAACTCAAAACAACTTATATAGATAAAAGGTTATTCCCACATGATACAATATTCATTGATGCAGATTTCTCACCTGTGAGAAAAGTAAATTTCATAGTTGAAAATATAAGGATTGAACATAGAACAGATTACGAAAAACTCATACTTGAAATAGAAACAGATGGTTCAATAACTCCTTTAAATGCTCTCATGGAAGCAAAAGAAATTATTTTAAAACATTTTGAAAAGATAATTCCGAAAAAGGAAAAGAAAGCTATCCCTGAAAAAGTTAAAGAAAAGCCTAAAAAAGAAAAAGAAGACATGAAAATGCTCCTTTTAAGTGACCTTGAGATACTTGATTTACCACCAAGAACAATAACAAACCTTGCAACTGCTAAGATTTATACAGTTGGTGCACTTGTACAAAAGAAAGAAGAAGAAATAAGTGCAATTAAAAACCTTGGTAAAAGAGCAATGGATGAAATAAAAGAAAAATTGCAGAATTTTGGACTCACCTTTGAGATGGATATAAGTGAATACGTAACACAGGAGGAATTAGATGAGGCACAAAAAGAAGTTAAAAAAACTCGGGAGGCCAAGGGCTCATAGAAAAGCACTTTTAAGAAACCAAGTGATTTCTCTGTTTAAACACGGAAGAATTAAAACTACCCTTCCAAAAGCAAAGGAAACAAGAAAACTTGCAGAAAAATTAATAACGATTGCAAAGGAAGATACACAAAAAAGTAGAAGACAAGTTTTTAAAATTTTGCAGGATAAAAAAATTTCAGAAAAACTATTTAAAGAGATAGCCCCTAAATTTAAAGATAGAAATTCTGGTTATACAAGAATATTAAAACTTGGAAGAAGAATAGGAGACGGAGCAGAAGAAGCAGTTCTTTCATTACTCTAATTTGAAATATCATCTTTTATTAACAGGTCCGCCAAGGGTTGGTAAAACTACAATTATAGAAAAGGCAATTAAAGAATTAAAAAGTAAGTATAAACTAGATGGATTTATAACAAAAGAGATAAGGGAAAAAGGTGAAAGAGAAGGATTTGAAATAATAAAAATTGATGGAGAAAGGAAAATTTTTTCCCATATAAATTTTAAAACTTCTTATAAAGTAGGTAAATATGGAGTGAATTTAAAAAATCTTGAAGAAATAATTGAAAAAATTGATTATAAAAATTGTGATATCCTCATTGTTGATGAAATAGGTAAAATGGAATTATTATCCAAAAAATTTTTTATATGGATAAAAGAAGTTCTAAAAAATGAAAAACCAAGAATTCTTGGGGTAGTAGGAGAAAAAGTGTTAGAAAATTTAAAGAAAGAAATTGATTTTTCAAAATGTGAAATAATAAAAGTAATGTATGAAAATAGAGAAAACCTTTTAAAAGAAATATTAAATTTTTTTCCTTAAAATTTTTTCAACCTCCTTTATATCTTTTTTAGTATCAACAGGATGTGTATCATTTTTTGCTTCAAAAACAAAAACTGGTATCCCATTTTCAATTAATCTTAATTGTTCAAGATTTTCCTTTTCTTCAAGATAGGACTTGTGAATTGAATGAAAAAGTTCAAGAATGTCTCTTCTATAAAGATAAACTCCTATGTGTTTTAAGAATTTCAAATCTTTTTTAAGAAAAGAAAAAGGGATTGGACTTCTTGAAAAATAGATTGCTCTACCCTCTTTATCACAAACTATCTTAACAACATTTTTATCATTAAACTTTTTCTTTGAATCTAATGGATAACCAAGAGTTGAAACTTCATACATCTTTTTGGTTGTCTCCTCAATCAGAAAATCTAAATCATCTGGAGAAATTAGTGGTTCATCACCCTGCAAATTTAGAATATAATCATAATTTTCTTTTATTAAATTTTTATAAGTCCAGAAAACTCTATCTGAACCACTTTTTAAATCCTTTGGTGTTAAATAAACTTCTGCACCAAATTTTTCACACTCTTTTAAAATTCTTTCATCATCCGTTGCTATAACTATTTTATCCAATTTTTTACATTTTCTTGCATTATCATAAACCCAGTTTATAAGGGTTTTATCAAGGATTTTAACAAGTGGTTTACCAGGAAGTCTCTTTGAACCATACCTTGCAGGTATTATAGATATTACCTTCAAACTTTTGCGTATTTCTTTATGCCCTCAATATATAAATCGTTCCCATAAGCATCAACTGCAACAATTGCAGGAAAATCCTCAACAAGCATTTCTGTAATTGCCTCTGGTCCCAAATCTTCATATGCAACTATTTTTACCGATTTTATTCTCTGAGCAATAAGTGCCCCTGCACCACCAACTGTTGCAAGATAAACTGCCTTATATTTTTTCATTGCCTCTTTAACAAAATCCTGTCTTTCACCCTTACCAATTGTTGCCTTTACTCCGAGTTCAAGCATTTTTGGAGTATAAATATCCATTCTTAATGAAGTTGTTGGTCCTGCAGAACCTATAACCTTTCCGGGTTTTGCAGGAGAAGGACCTACATAATATATAATCTGTCCCTTTAAATCAAAAGGTAATTTACCTGTTTTTTCATATTCTTCAAGAAGCCTTTTATGAGCAGCATCTCTTGCACCATATATAACTCCTGAAATTAAAACCGCATCACCTGCTTTTAAAGATAAAACATCATCATCAGTTAAAGGTGTTTTTATTTTTTTATATTCTTCCATTTTTTCCCTCCTATTTAAAAAATAATTTCTTCTCTTCTATCAGCATGACATTGTATATTCACTGCAACAGGTAAAGCAGTTATATGGCATGGATAAACTTCTATATGAACATCAAGAGCAGTCCATTTTCCCCCAAATCCCTGCGGTCCTATTCCAAGTTTATTTATTTCTTCTAAAAGTTCTTCTTCAAACTGTGCATAAAATGGATCAGGATTTCTTTTCCCTATCTCTCTCACTGTTGCCTTCTTTGCTAAAAATGCACAGTATTCAAATGTCCCACCAATTCCAACACCAACAACAATTGGGGGGCAGGGATTTGAACCCGCCTTTTTAACAGTTTCAATTACAAATTTTTTAACACCTTCTTTACCTTCACCTGGCAAAAGAATTTTTAAGGCACTCATATTTTCACTTCCGCCTCCTTTTGGCTCAAAGATAATTCTTAAAGTATCTCCTGGAACTATATCAAAATGAATGACAGGTGGCGTATTATCTCCTGTATTTTTTCTTCTCAATGGGTCTTCAACTATTGATTTTCTTAAATATCCTTCTACATAACCTTTTCTTACACCTTCTATTATCGCATCTTTAATGTTTCCTCCTTTTATTCTAACATCTGTTCCCATTTCCACAAAAAATACTGCAAATCCTGTATCCTGGCAAAGGGGAATATCTTCCTTTTTTGCTACTTCAATATTTTCAAGAATCTGGTCAAGAACCTTTTTACCCACTTCAGATTCTTCTGTCTCTCTTGCTTTTTTTAAAGCCTCTATAACATCAGGTTTTAAATTATGACATGCGTATATACACGCATCCCTTACTTTTTTTACAATATCCTCATATTTTACTGTTTTATATTTTTTTCTCATATTGCTCCTCCTTTATTTATAATCTCAGCATATAAAATTTTTTTTGAAAGAGAATCAAATTCAAAATAAAGGGAGTTCATCCCTATCTTTTCTTTACCTGCCTCAAAAGTTGCAGGTAATAAATACCTGAGCCTTCTAAATGCTGCCTCTTTTTCTACACCTATTATTGAATCAAAACTGCCAGTCATTCCAATATCAGAAATAAAAAGTGTTCCTTTATTTAAAATTCTTAAATCTTTTGTTTGAACATGAGTATGAGTTCCTATAATTGCGAGAGCTTTCCCGTCAAAATAATCAGCAAATATAATCTTTTCACTTGTTACTTCTCCATGAAAATCTATAATAATTGGAACTTCTTTAATCTCTTTGATTATCCTTTCAGTTCCTCTTATAGGACAGTCATATTCTCCCAAAAAAATTCTTCCAATAACATTTATAACGGCAATTTCTTTACCATTTTTTCTGTAAATATTAAAACCCTTACCAGGAACACCTTCAGGAAAATTTAAAGGTCTTAATAAAGAATCACTTTCATTTATAAAATTGAAAACCTCCTTTTTGGCAAATATATGATTTCCAGAAGTCATTATATCAACTCCCGCACTCTTTATTTCCTCATAAACTTTAAAAGTGATACCACTTATTCCTGCTGCATTTTC
>JBDRZF010000047.1:0-7827 GCA_039803805.1 Caldifarciminota bacterium | reverse complement strand
AACAACCTGCCCAGAAGGATAAACTGAAGTTGTAAAACTATCTGATACACTGAAATCAGGATATAAACTCCACTTAACCCTGTATTCTATACCCTCATTCTGGGGATCTACAGAATAAAACCTTAAAGTCGGATTTAATCCTGGCATACGGGCAAAATCAAGTGGAGAAATAACTGTTGGAACCTGTGGCATACCAGCAGAAACAACCTGAATTACACCTTCATAAGGTAAATGATCTTTTGCAGTAACTGTAATATACATATCACCAAGTGTTTGAGGTGAAACTGTTAATATTATTTGCCCCTGGGAATTTGTATATCCTTTAACATGAACTTCGTTTGGCTTATAAAGGCAAACAAGGGCATTCTGAAGCGGCTGTCCTCCTATCGTCTTTACATTAACTTCGACATCATAAGTTGTCAAGGGAATAATTGAGGGATGTTCTACTGTCATTGTAAGAGGGCCTGATTCCCACATAGGCATTGCTGGATCACCAAATAAAGTTAATTCATATCCACAATAAGCCCAAACCGTATCCTGAAGCATATTATTTCTATAAGAATCTTTTGCCTTAAAATGTGCCTTCCCAATTAAGAATATATCTCTTTTTGCGAAATGGGAGTAAAATTTTATATCAAGTAATTCAGAAGGACCAAAACCAGAATAAGAGCCCCAGCCATATCTTGTATTCATTATTGTTGCAACTGCACCTGATGGATATTTTGTTAAAAGAGATTCAGCAAAACAACAGGTATATTCATCAAAATCTCCTGAATAACAGGCAATTGCGTTTACAATTGTATACTTTGTTCCATTTGTAAGATTTGGGATATGAGAACTGACAAAAACTACTGAACCTGTTTGATAATACCAACCATTCTGGTCTCCATGGGCAGCACCATGGCAGAAATTAAAACCATGGGAAAAAGAATCTCTTGTTGCAGTTGATGCTGGATCTTCAAGTTTTCTGAAAGTCCAGCCAGTTGAACCTGCTGCAAGTGAATCACTGATCGCATTATTTACTTCCCTGCCATGCCACCCCCATTGGGAAAATAGCATTACAGAAGGAAGTAAAACTCTTTTTTGATATCCTGAAGGTGGATTTTTCTCATATGTAAATATTTTATCAAGGAAATGCTCAATATGAGCCACCGTTCTTGCAGGAAGCCTTCCAACAAAAACATCTGCATAAATATCCACTCCATCAACAAGCATCTCTCCATATAAATGGTCACCATCTGCATCCCATGTTCCGTTAAGGTCTGCATAGTAAAGGTCTGTTGCTATATAAGAATCACCATAATAGGGAAGATATGCTCTTCTTACTGGAACTATATTTGCATCCCCACCGAGTAAAACAAATATAAGTCCATGATTTGTGAAATAATCCTTTATGAAATTCCTTATTTTTTCCTGATTATCATAACCTGTATAATTGTTATAAATCCAGGTTGTTGTGAAAATCTGTGTTATATACCCTTGTTTTGTTCTCCATTCTTTTAATGAATTAAATGAAGAAGAAAAAGCATCAGATGTTATTATTGCATAATGAACTTCATTTTGTTTTAAAGATTTTATAGGTGGAGAAAATCTCAAAATATCTTCAGGATTTATAACATATTTTTCAATTAGCGGAGCAAACTCTTTGAATTGAGTTTCTGTAAGAGAAATAATTTCATGCTTATTTTCTTCATAAATAATCTCAATTTCAATATTCTTTAAAAGTATCAACTTTTTTTCTGCAGGAATATACCTTAATGGATAAATTCTTATACCCTGGATTCTGAATCCTGATTTTGAACCAGAAGGATAAATTTGTAAAAGATCTTTTGGATATATATTTTTTGAAGAATAAACTTCTTTATCAGGTGGTATAAAATTAAATATTTCTGGATGGGAAAGTGGAAAATATCTTTGAGCAGGATATATGTTATATTCACCTTTCAAAATTTCTTCTTCTTTAGAAATTATATTAACTTTAACTATTTCTGCTGAAGGAGGTAAAAGGAAATATACATCTTTGTAAGGTAAAGAAGGTTTCCCAGTTTCATTGAGATTAGTTCCTTCATAAATTATATAATCATAACCATCAATCTTGTAAAATTTGAAATCAGATATGGAGAAATGGAAATCCTTTATTATGTTACCTCCATACAAACTCACTATTACCCCTATTATTACAAGCACTCTTTTCATATAAATCACCTCCAAATTTATTTCACCTTTATAACCTTTAAATTCTTTCTATATTCACCTGCCTTAAACTTTATAAAATATATTCCCTTTGATAGATTGTTTATAACTATCTTCCCTTCCTTCCCTTTTAAAAGAAACTTGCTTAAATCCCTTACACATCTTCCATTTATATCATATATCTTTAATGAAAATTTATCAAAACCAGAAGGAATTAGATAAGTTATTGTAAGATTGCCTTTAAAGACACTTCTTGAAACCTTTATAAATGGAACTAAAGAAATCTTTGAACTCTCAAAAACTCTAACCCTTGAAAGATTACCAACTTCAAGAGCATGTAAAACTGGATTATTTGGCGTCTCTTGATTTTTCCTGTAAAATAAAACCTTCACCCTTAAATTACCATATAAAAGCGTATCAAGATTGTTTATTGAAATCGTATCTCCATATATACCTGTTGAATTACCAGGTAATAAATTTTCAGGAACTAAATTCCAGTTGTTACCATCAAAATACTCAACCTGTATACATATTGAATCCTGAGAAGAACCTTTCTCAAGAACTATATCACCCCAAGAAGACCTTGGATATGTCTTTGATAACTCTGAATATAAAATTGGTATAGTTATCATAGTTCCAAAATCATTTGGAAGATAATAGGAATATGTTAAAAGAACATTATCAGCAGCACATGCCCATCCCCAGTGAGATGAAGAAGTTGAATCACTGTAAAAGAACCTGAATTGTATTGAATCAAAAGGTAATTGATTCGTTAAATCTATAACCTCTTGCCCACTTGTACTTGTTGTATATGTCTTTAATGTAACCCATTGAGTCCATGAACCACCAACCTTTTTCCTCATATGAACCCTGTATTTCTCACCTGTCTGATACACCCTGAAACCATAACCATACTCAAGTTTTAAATTCTGTATATTCTGTGGAATACCTATTGGAGGTGTCCATAACTCCTCATTGTAATTTATAACACCACTACCTGCATCATCATCATTATAATAAGCATACTTTGTCCCATAATTTGGCGGAGTATAACTACCTAAATCACCTGTTGTTCCAACTGTCCACTTATACCCATCATTGTTCCCATCTATTACAGTCCATCCAGTGGGAATAACCCCTGCCTCAAAATTCTCATATAAAAGAGTACAAACTACTACTTGTCCCTGCGGAATCAAAATAACACTATCACCATCTACCTTTGTCCCATTAAATGTATTAAAATTAAATTGAGCACCTGTCGTTTGATACCATGAACAGGTACTTTCTGGTAAATTCTCCCCTGCTACTGTAAATGACCTTTTCTGAGTATATGAAGTCCAATAACCTGAACCCTGTGGATCACGGCACTTTACCTTCCACCAGTATGTCTTACCTAACTCTAAATTATAAGGGAAATTGAAATTAACAACCTGCCCAGAAGGATAAACTGGAGTTGTAAAACTATCTGATACACTGAAATCAGGATATAAACTCCACTTAACCCTGTATTCTATACCCTCATTCTGGGGATCTGTTGAATAAAACCTTAAAGTCGGATTTAATCCAGGCATACGGGCAAAATCCAAAGGTGAAATAACTGTTGGAACCTGCGGCATACCAACATCAAGAACAATTGCATATCCTTCATATGGTGCATAATTATGTTTTGTAACTGTAATGTACATTGTATCAAGAGGATTTTGGGGAGAAATATTGAAAGTGATTTTGCCTTCTGCATTTGTATAACCTGAAACATGAATTTCCGGGGATTGAGAAGGTATCCATAAACAAACAAGGGCATCTTTACAGGGTGTAATTCCGTCTTTTTTCCTTACTTCAACAGTATATTGAGATGGCCCTGGAGTTATAAATGGAGAATGTAATACAACAAAAGTATCAGGGATTGTTGTCCTTAAATCGCATGATGCATCACCAAATATATGCCATGTTTCAAGTTCTTTTAAACCTTCAGGCATTTGTTCATACATATACATTGAACCATTAAAACAAAGACCACCAAAGCTTGTTGCCTCCTCTCTTTTTAAAACTCCCATTGCATGTAGCTGTGATAAAGTTGGAGGAACCCATGCTTGGAGAATACTTGCACCATATGCTCCTATTCCTCCTTTTTGATTATTTAAATCTCCTAACCATACCCATCCTTCACAGAAACAGGTTGGAACTGAATCAAAATCACCTGTAAGACATGCAACAAGAAATGCAAATGTAAGCATATTTGTATTTGTAAGAGTTTGTATATCATTTATATCAATCCAGAAAGAAGAAGCACCAAAACCAGTTGGATTTCCATGTCCTATATGATTCAAAATGCTTCTTCCCTGAGATAATGCATTTAAAATCATCTGGTCATTTGCAGTTGGTGCACATAACTGGTCTGCATAAGTATAGGTATAGGATAAAAGGGTGTCTGTAACCCATTGTAATCTCTGACAATCTGTCGGAGTTCCCTCATTTGACGCAGTTCCACAAGCCCTTCTATACCATTCCCATGTTGCGCCTTGAGGTGGATATCTTTCATACTTTATAGTTTTTGCAACCTGTAAATCTATATGAGAAGCATTATTTCCTGAAAATCTTGAAATAAAAGCATCAAAATATCTATCATTCCCTGCTAAAAATGCATAAACAGGGTCACATGTCTCATCATATCCTTCTGGTGAAGGAATTGTTGCCACATCATTTGCATTTCCAACAAGTATTATCCATGTAACCCCATAATTATTATAATAATTCTGGATATAATTTTTTATATTTGTAGGGTTATTCCCAATGTTTGATATTTTTTCAACCTTAACAGGCACTCCTTTTTTCTTTTTCCAGTAAACAAATGGTTGAATATTATTGTAATATTGATCAGCAGTAATTATAAGCATATTTCCAACTGTATCCTTTAAAAATGGATATCTTGAGCGAACTGATTCATAATTTAAAAAGAAATTTTTGTATATCTCTATAAATTCCTTTGTTATTTTATTATTTTTTCTTATAAGAATATTTTCACCACCACTTCTTTCTTTATAAATCTCAACTATTATCTTTTTTGCAATTTTTAATTTCCTTAAAGAAGGATTATACTGAAATGGATAAAAGTAAACTGTGATTCCCCTAAATTCCCTTAAAATGAAAGGTTTTGAAATCTCAACAATTTTATCAGGAAACCATTCATCCCTTTTATAAAAATCACTGAACTCATAAGGAACTTCTTCAGGATTTATATCCCTTGTTAAATTACCTTTTGATGGGACAATAGGATTTACATCTATTTCTTCATATTCTATATTCAAAATCTTATAATTCATAACACCCTCATCAGGAACAACAATACTTCTTGCAAATTTTGGAAGTTCAGGATAGCCTTTCAATAGGAAAATATTAAAGTGGTCAGGAACATATATTTTAGAGCATTTCATACCATTTATTTCTATATCAAGAACCTTATATTCAATTAGATTAAACTCAACCTTTGTTTTTTCATTTTTATCCTCAAGAAGGCTTATTCTGTATGAATTAGAAGCATTTAAAAAACTTATTCCTATTATAAGGAGAGCAAATTTTTTCATTTTACCTCCTCCTTTTTTAAATATTTAATTATAAGTAAAACAAGAAATTAACTTCAAATAAATACAGATTATAAATTCTAAATTTAAAAATTAAAATAATTAATCTATTTGACAAATATATATGTAAAACAGTATAATTTGTAATTCAAAGTTATTTAAAATGAGTTTAGAAAGGAGGTGAAATACGATGAATATAATATGGATACTGATGATAAAAATAACAATATCGGGTGGGACAGGTGGCTTTGGATTATGGGGTTTAATCTCTAATGCAAGAAATTTGAATGAAGCTTTTGAAAAGCATGGAATTAAAAGGATAAAAAATGTGTTTTATGGATGGGGTGGAGCAGGATGGGGTATAATTGATAATCTTTTTATAGGGGGCGGTGGTTTTGAGGCATCAGGAAGTACTGGAAGAGAAGACCTTTCAGTTGAATTTTCTTACGGTGGTGGTTTTTTTGATCTTGGTTACAGCATTTTAAATACAAATTTATTTTTGATTTTCCCTTCTCTTGGAATTGGTGGTTATGATTTTGATATAAAATTTATCCCAAAATCATCAGATATTCCTTTTGATTCTTTAATAGAGAATCCAGGTAGAATTTCTGAAGTAAATATTTCCGGCATTTTATGTAATTCTTCAATAAATGTATTTATTTTCTTAAAAAAATTTACAGGTCTTATTTTAAGGTTTGGTTATTTTTATTTACCCTCTTCATCCTGGAAATTAGACGGTGGATACAGAATTCTTTCTCACCCTGATTTTACTCCTTCAGGATTTTATTTTACAATAAATTTTGTTTTTGGTGGTTTTAATAAAAAATAAAAATGGAAATTAAGAAACTTGATCCAATTATTCATGAGAAGACAAGATTTTTGATTTTGCTCTTTCTTTTAAAAAATAAAGAAGTGGATTTTAAATTTTTGAAAGATGCAACACAAACAACAGAAGGCAATCTTTCTTCTCATTTAAAAGTCCTTGAAGAAAAGGGATTTATAAATGTTAGAAAGACTTTCATTAAAAAGAGACCAAAAACCTTTTATACCTTAACAGAGGAGGGAGAAAGAAGATTGATTGAATACATTAATAATTTAAAACATATTTTAAAAAAAATAGGGAGGTGAAAAATGGAGAAAAAAGAAATAAAGGAAATATTGGAGGTGATGGATATACTTAAATTATTTGCGACAAAAGGCAAGGAAGAATTAAAAGAATTTGCAATTTATATGATATCCTTTGGTTTCTGGACAGGAATAAATACTTTTCTTTCTCTTTTCACTAAATATTCTTTATGGTTTATAACTTTACCGATCGCCTTTTTTATCTCTCATATAAATGTTGCAGGTTTTTTAATTTCCCTTATTGTATGGGGAATCATCTTTTTGTTTAACCTATTCTTAGTTCATTTTATTTCTATCAAATTTCCTTTGCTCTTTCTCTTTTTATACATATCTTCTTTTGTTATAGGAGTAAATTTTATTTATAGATATAGGTTTTATAAAAAGAAAGAAAAAGGTTTCATACATAGTTATCCAATAATCTCTACAATTGGGATATTCTGGGGTATTATATTTGCAGGCGCCATAATTTTTTTCCTTGCAAGTGAAAAAATCTTCGGGATTGAGAATATAAATTATCTCTCAATTCTCTTCTTTTCCTATGCTCTATCTGTTGCCTTTCTAATTTCCGGATTAATTGCCCCATTCTTTTATTTTCTTTCAATTATTTCTTTTATAGTAATTCCAATTACTTTGATAAAAAGTGTGTATCTTGCTGCATTACTTTATGGAGTTTTAGGGATTTTGATGGGTATTTACGGAGTATACTTATGGAAAAAATAAAACCTATTGAACAAAAAGAAAAGAAAATTTCAAATAAATGGCTAATTTTTATCTCAATAATTTTACTCTCAATTTTGCCTCTTTTCTTCCTAATGGGGGCATTTGGAATTAAAATGGTAAAGATTTATGAACCTGAAAGTATTAAAAAATAGAAGAATCTGCAAATATTTATAGTAAAATGGTTGAAAAAAGTTACATAGTATATTCAAAA
>JBDRZF010000046.1:5974-7834 GCA_039803805.1 Caldifarciminota bacterium | reverse complement strand
AGTTCTTCAAGAGTCATTGTTCCATCAGAATATTTTGAATGAACATGTAAATCACCTTTTACATCATTATAACCAATAAGTTCAGGTAATTTTCCTGCAATTGCAAGTTCTATTTCACCTGTATCTTCCCTCATTTCAGGTGGTATCCATATAAGTCCTATACTTTCATAAACATCTTCCTCCTTTTCTCCTGCAATTTTTTTATCTTCTTTAAAAACACCGTATTCACTTATCTTTAAACCCTTTTGCTTTGCAATACTTCTTAAATGAACATTATGGGCTTTTGAGCCTGTAAAATATTGAAGGGCAGAACCAAATGATTCAGGAGGAATTGCCCTTAAATCAACCTGTATATTTCCATGAAAAATACAGGAACCTTTTGTATCGCCCTGTGCTAAAATTCTTTCTACACCTTTTAAAGAGCAAAAAATATCAACTGCCTTTTTACCTTCCTCTGTCATAACAAGAATATCAATATCACCAACTGTTTCTTTCATTCTTCTATAAGAACCAGCAGGTATTGCCTCCATTATTTCTTTATGAGATTTTAACTCATTGATTATTTCTTCAACAAGTGGATAAATCTCTCCAAGTAAAAATCTCTGCTGACCCTTTTCCCATAATTCTATCCCTTTTATTATATTTTCAATCTTCTTTGCGCCCATTCCAGGCAATCTTGCAAGTGAGCCATCTTTTAAAACTCTTTTTAGATCATCTATATTTTTTACACCCAATTTTTTATAAGCAAGAGCAATTGTCTTTGGACCCAAAGAAGGTATTGACATTAAAGGCAAAAGTCCCTCTGGAAGACGAGAAAGAACCTCCTCTGCCTTTTTCATTTTCCCTGTTTCTATATACTCCTTTATCTTTTTAGCAATCCCTTCTCCTATACCCGGTATTTCTTCAAGTTTACCCTTTTTATATATTTCCCTTAAATCTTCAGGAAGTTCACTTATAACTCTTGCAGCCTTTCTATAAGCAAGAACCTTAAATTGCATCTCACCAAGTATTTCAAGGGCATCAGCAATTTTAAAAAATATTTCAGCAACTTCCTTATTAAACTTGTTCATCTTCTTTAAATTTTTTTATTTTTCTATAAAGTGTTGATGGATGAATTCCAAGTTTTTTAGCTGCTTTTTTAATATCACCATCACATTCTTTTATTATCTTTTTTAAAAAATTGTATTCCATCCTTTTTAAATCAAAAGAATTAGCCTCTGTTTTTATCTCCTCAGGAATAAGAGTTGCATCAATTATTCCATCTTCTGATAGTATTGCAAGTCTTTCCATTAAATTTTCAAGTTCCCTTACATTACCGGGCCAAGAATAGTTTTTTAAAATGGAAAGGGCATCCTCTTTAATTTCAAAATTTTTACCCATCTTCTTTGAATAAATTTTAAGAAAATGTTTCACAAGAATTTCAATATCTTCCTTTCTTTCCCTTAATGGAGGTATATAAATGGGAAATACACTTAAACGATAATATAAATCTTCTCTGAATTTACCCTCCTCTATAAGTTTTTTTAAATCTTTATTTGTAGCAGAAATTATCCTTAAATCAACTTTCTCTTCTTTTGTACTTCCTATTGGAATAAATGAGCCACTTTCAATTGCTCTTAAAAGTTTTGCCTGTAATGAAAGGGGTAAATCACAAATTTCATCAAGGAAAATTGTTCCCTCATTTGCTGCACTTAAAAGACCTTTTTTTGTTTCATAAGCACCTGTAAAAGCACCTTTTTTATAACCAAAAAGTTCAGATTCAAGTAAAGTCTCAGGGATAGCAGCACAGTTAACTGCTATAAAAGGCTTTTTATTTCTTTTTGATAGATTGTGAATCAACCTTGCCACAACTTCTTTCCC
>JBDRZF010000046.1:0-5964 GCA_039803805.1 Caldifarciminota bacterium | reverse complement strand
AACCCCACTTTCACCTGTTATAAGAACAGGCGAATCATATCTTGCAGCCTTGTATATAAGAGACCTTACCTCTTTAATCTCTTTACTTTCACCAACAAGTATATCTTCAATTTTTATTTCCCTTACCCATATTTTTTTCTCAAGAACTTTTTCTATTCTGAATATAATTTCTTCGTCTTTAAAGGGTTTTAATATAAAATCGTTCGCTCCCCTTCTAAAAGCCTCTATTGCCATTTCAATAGTTCCATAGGCTGTAATAAAAATAAAGGGGATATCAGGATATCTTTTTCTGAATTCTTCCATTATATAAAAGCCATCTTTTTGTGGCATCTTTATATCACAAATAATACAATCATAATTTTTATCTACATAATCTGAAATTTCAAGAGGATTATCAAGAGTATCCACATCATAATAATCTTCAAGAATTATTCTAAGCCATTCGAGAATCGCCTTTTCATCATCTATTATAAGCACCTTTGCCTTTTTCATATTTTTGGGAAAATCACTTCAACTTCTGTTCCTTTACCAGATTTTGAATAAATGTTAATCTTTGCAAAATGGGATTCAGCAATTCTTTTTACAAGGGCAAGTCCCATTCCCAGTCCTTCTTTTTTTGTTGTAAAGAATGGATTCCATATCTTATCCTTTATTTCCTCAGGAATACCCTTTCCTTTATCTATAATTTTCAAAACAAAATTATTTTTGTTGAAAATTAAATCTACTTCAACTTCGGGATTTCCATTTTGGGCTTCAATTGCATTGTTCAAAAGATTTCTAAAAAGTAAAAGAAAAAGTTCTGGGTCAATCCTGTAATCAGAAGAATTACCTTTTACTTTTAACATAATACTTTTACCTTTTTCACCCATCTCCTCAATTTGTGCTTTTATAAGTATTTCAGGATTAACTTCTTGAAATATAGGTTCCTTCAGTTTTGCATATCTTGTAAAAGTATCAATTACTTTTTTTATCCTTTCTGCCTCTCCTTCCATCAGGGAAATGAGCCTATTTTTCTTTTCTTCATCTTTTATTTTTTTCAAAGTTTCTATTGAACCTAAAAGACATGTTAATGGATTTTTTATTTCATGAGCAAGACCCGAAGTTATCTCACCTATAAAAGCAACTTTTTCCTTAAGTTTGAGTTCCTCTTCTTTCCTGTCCGCCCTTTCTTTTTCTCTTTTAAATCTTAAAGCAAGATAGGAAGTTAATAAAAAAACAATATAAAAGGAAAAATCATGAATATATGCTTTATAAAAAATGGAATGGGCAGATGGGTTTTCAGAAATTTTAACAGGAACATATCCAAAGAAATGTATTATTAAAATTGAAGTGTAAAAAATTGAAATTAAAGTAGTGATTAAAAATCCGCCCTTTATTCCTAAAAGGGCTACAGAAAGAATAAGTGGTATAAAATAAAGAATTGAAAAGATGCTATCATATCCACCTGTAAAATATACAATTGCACTGACAATTGATAAATCACCTATAAGTTGCATATACCATAAAGGTCTTCCCATGGAGAGAGTTACAAAGAAAAAGAAGGAAAGAAGAAAACTTGCAATTATAATCCAAAGAAGTGGAAATGTATTTATTCCAATTATTTTATAAAAATAAACACCAACACCAAGAATTGAAAGAGTAACAAAAGGCCTTACAAAAATCAAAAGATAGGCTAATTTTTGTTCTTTCCTTTCCCCCACAATTAATGGCTAAACTTTTCCATAAGGGTTGGTATGAGTTTAAATATGGGAAGATACATTGAAATAACCATTGTTCCCACAATTCCTCCAAGAATAACCATTATAATTGGTTCAAGGGCTGTTGTAAGGGCTTCAACTGCGGCATCAACCTCTTTATCATAAAAATCAGCGACTTTTGAAAGCATCTCGTCCAAGTTCCCTGACTGTTCGCCAATTGCAACCATCTGAACAACAAGTGGAGGGAAAATCCTTGATTGCTCTAAAGGTCTTGCAATTGTTGAACCTTCCCTTATTGAATTTCTTGCTCTCATTATTCCATGTTGAACAACCCTATTTCCTGTTGTTCTTGCTGTAATCTCCATAGCCTCCATCAAATCAACACCACTATTTAAAAGGGTTGAGAGTGTTCTTGCAAACCTTGCAAGGGAATTCTTATGCACAAGCGGACCTATAATTGGTATTCTTAAAATTACTCTATCAAGAACCTCTTTACCACTTGTAGTCTTATACCATCCCATAATAAATGCAATTGTACCTATAAGTATTGCAAGAATCAAAAGTATATTTCCTTTAACAAAATTACTTATTCCTATTACAAGCCTTGTAAGACCCGGCAATTGAGCACCAAAACCTTTATAGAGATCAGCAAATGTCGGGATAACAAATATAAGAAGAGCGGCAACTGCAATTATCATAACGCATATAACAATTATGGGGTATATCATTGCTCCCTTTATCTTTCTTTGTATATCAGCCATTTTTTCAAGATATTCTGCAAGGCGCGCAAGAATTTCACCAAGGGCTCCACCTTTTTCGCCTGCTTCAACCATATTCACATAAAGTTCTGAAAATACCCTTTTATGTTTTTTCATTGATTCTGCAAGTGTATAACCTCCTTCCACATCTCTTGCTATTTCCCTTATAGCATTTTTTAATAATCTATTACGAGTTTGTCTATACTGAGTATTTAATGCATCAAGAAGAGGTAAACCTGCTTCAAGCATTGTTCCAAACTGTTTTGTAAATAAGGCAAGTTCAGAGGCAGAAACTTTGCCAAGAGTTAAGGCTTCAAGAGAAAGAAGTGCTTTTTTCTTTTTAAGTTCAATCGCAACAGGTATTACATTCCTTTTTCTTAAACTTGCTATAACCTCTGCTTGGCTTTCTGCTTGCATTTCCCCCTCAACAGTTTTTCCATCCGGAGTTGTTCCTCTATAATAAAAGAGTGCCATTTTCCCTCCTCTTTTAAATTTTTAAAATTATATTATATCCTAAAAAATTTAAAAAGTCAAATATCTTTTGAATAAAAAGAACAGAACATTTATAATTTTATTATGAAATTTTTAATTCTTCTATTAATTATTATTATGGATAAAGAAGAAAAAGAAAAAATTGAGGAAATGCTAAAAATAGTTTCATTAAGAATTTCTGATCTTTCCTATGACAAAATTTGGATTCCCGAAGAATATTTTATGTTGAAGGTTTTTAAAAAAATAATGAAAGAACCCTTTTATCTTCCTGAATATTTAAGGGAAAAAGATTCTATAATTGAAAATAACTCACAGGACATAAATTTTATTTTAGAATATATTTTAAGGCAAATTGATATTAAAAGAGAAAAAATAGATATAAAAGAACATGAAAAAATAAATATAGAATTAAATAATGAAAATTTAATAAGAGAAATAGCAAACTATGTAACATACATTAAAAATTATGAAAGTTTTTTAAAAGAATGTTTTTCAAAAATAAAAAAAGAAGAACTCGACAGTCTTTTAATCTATCTTCCTTATTTTTATGAAGACCCTGATGATAACTTAGATGATACTTTAAAGGGAATTTTGCATAGGGAGAAAAAAATATATTCTGACACATCTTTCAAAATTGAAGAAAAAAAACTTTTCAAAAAAATAAGAAAAATTGATTATGAAAAAATTTTGAACTATCACTTAGAAGTTTTCAAAATAGTTAATAAAATAATAGAATATTCCCAAAATCTATCTCAAAATTATAAGAAAATAATTGAAACTCCCTATGGGAAAATATCAATAAATTTTAAAGATGAAAATAATGTTTACGAAGGTAATTATATTTTAATAATTGATGGAAAAGGAGATGATTTTTATAAGGAATGTGGAAGGGGAATAGGAGTATTGAATTTTAACCCTTTTGAAATAATAATTGATTTTGAAGGGAACGATTTTTATATTAATGAAAAACCATTTGGAATAGGTAGTGGCTTTTTTGGATTTTCAGGAGTATTTGATTTTAAAGGAGATGATTTTTATAAAGGGAGTTACTATTCAATTGGTTCAGGATTTTTTGGAATAGGAATATTAATTGATAAGGAAGGAAATGATATTTATGAGGGAGAAGTTTTTTCTCAGGGGGCGGGTTTTTTTGGAATAGGAATATTATTTGATTTTGATGGTAATGATCTTTATAAACTCTCAAATTATGGACAGGGGTTTGCAGGAACAAAAGGATATGGAATAATTTATGATAAAAAGGGAAACGATTCTTATATTGCTTATGGTAAATTCGTCCATCATCCACTCCTTCCAGATTATACACGCTCATTTGCCCAAGGGTTTTCAATAGGAGCAAGACCATTTGCATCAGGTGGGATAGGGATTTTAATTGATGGAGAAGGTAATGATTATTACATAGGAGATGTTTATTCACAGGGAACAAGTTATTTTTATAGTATAGGAATGCTTTTAGATAAAAAAGGGAATGACCATTATATTGCTTCAGAATATGCACAAGGGGCAGGAATTCACCTTTCAGCGGGCATTCTTGTTGACCTTGAAGGAGACGATAATTATATTTCAAAATATGGTCCTGCTCAGGGTGAGGGTCATGATTTAAGTATTGGAATTTTAATTGATAAAAAAGGAGATGATTTTTATAAAGTTTCAGGTGGGCAGGGAATAGGTCTTACAAATTCTATTGGAATATTAATTGATTCAGATGGAAATGATATTTATAATACATCTGAAAAGGAAATTGGACAGGGAAGCGGAACATGGACAAGAGGATTCTGCGGAATAGGAATATTTCTTGATTTAAAAGGAAAGGATATATATCCATCAAAAGAAAGTAAAGATTTTTCAATGTGGATTAAAGGCAAGTATGGAGTTGGGTATGATTTAGATTCAGTAAAGATTCAACCGTCACAAAAAGAAAGGGATACTTTTATCCCTGATACAATAAGTATTAAGAAATTGTTTGAGATTGCTTCAGAATGGGAAGTTGGTGAAAATAAAATAAGGGTAAAAAGGGCAAGGGAAATGCTATCAAAAAGAAAAGAGGAAGCAGTAAATTATATATTTAATGAAAAAATCAATACATTGAATTCTCTTGAAATAAGAGCAATTGTTGAATTTGTTAAACAGAATAAAGAAATAAGTAAAGATTATATGTTAAAAGCAATAAAATCAATGAATGATACTATAAGAAGAAACGCAATTTATGTCGCGGGGGAAGCACAGATTGAAGAAATTTCTGATTCAATTGGAAAACTTCTTGAAAAGGAAAAAGATGAAAGAATAAAAAGAGTAATAATTTATTCTCTTTTTAAATTGAAAAATAAAAATTTTATTAAGGAAGTAAAAAACTCCTTTAAAACTAAAAATGAGCCCTTAAAAATTTCTATATGTGAATACTTTCAAAATATAAAAGATACATCATCAATAAATTTTTTAATAGATATTATAAAAAATGAAAAAGGAATTTTGAGAATTGCTGCTGAATCTGCCCTTGTATACCAAGGTAAAGAAGCAGAAGAAAAAATAATAAAAGAATTAAAAGAACTAAAAGATGAAATAACAATTTCTCATTTTTTAAGGATATTACCAAAAATTTCTTCAAGTGCTTCCTGTAAAAAAATTTTATTAGAATATCTTGATTCTCCTTCCTGGTTTTTAAGGGGTATAAGTGTAATGGGACTTTCAAAAATAAAAGAAGAAGGTATAAAAGAAATTTTAAAGATGAAAATTTTAACAGAAGAAAATATTTTTGTAAGAAATGAAATTGAAAAAATAATCAAAAATTAATTATAATTAAAACTATGGAAAAGAAAACAAGGATAAAAGTAGCAATTTTTACTATATTTGCAATTTTTCTTATAATAGGAGCATACATGTGGTTTACAGAATTTAGACTGGGGCTTAAAAGATATTACTATGAAGTTGTTGTTGAGGATGCCTCATGGCTTGAAAGGGGTGACATTGTGACACTCTTAGGAGTTAATAAAGGAAGAGTT
>JBDRZF010000045.1:0-7906 GCA_039803805.1 Caldifarciminota bacterium | reverse complement strand
GGCTGCTCTAAGAGCACCGATTCTTTGTAGAATTTTTCCAGTTTTCCGTTCTTTTAAAAGATTTTTTACAGCCTTTATTGCTGGATTAAATCTTTCAATATGACCAATTTGAAATACAAGCCCCTTTTTTTCAGCAATATTCTTTAAAATGGTTGCTTCTCTAATTTCTGTTGCAATTGGTTTTTCAAGAAAAAGATGTTTATCATTTGAAAGAATTTTCTTTCCTACTTCAAAGTGGGAAAGTGTTGGAACACAACATGTTAATGCATCTACTTCTTTTAATAATCCATCAAGGGTATTAAAAGATTTGCATCCATATTCTTCGGCTATTTTTTTACTTTTTTCAATATCTATATCATAAACCCCCACAAGTTCTGCATCTTTAATTTCTTTTAAAAGTCTAACATGGATTTGGCCTAAATGTCCTACCCCAACAACACCTATTCTGATTTTTTTCATAAATTCCCCCTGTATCCTATTTCAATTATTCTATTAATATAATCTTTGTTTAAAATATTTCTAAGAGAGCATCTAAAAAAGAAAGTTTCCTCAAAAGAAAATTCAAAACCTATATTTAATAAACCATTTTTATTATAATTATCATTAAAACCAAAAGTGAAATCAGAAAATATTCCAAATTCAGGAGAAAAAAGAAGAGCAATAGAAGAAAAAACATCAAAACCATTTTTTTCATCTTTTCTTTCAAAAGTATAGTTTAATCCTCCATTTAAAATAATTCCCCCCATTCCTATATAGGATTTTGAAAGAACTGCATAAACTCCCTTTGATTTTACTTCATATCTTTCCATTTCTTTCAAATATCTATCATATCCGCGAGTTGATATACCAAGTGAAAAAGCAGGGAAATCACCTTCATAAATTGCTAAATATCTTAAAATTATTCCTGGAAGCGGATAAAATTCTATATCCCTTTCACCTATCACATTCATACCACCATAAGAAATACCTATTGAAAGATATTCTGTAATACCTGTCTCCATCCCCAAAATAAGACCTCCTTCTTTTTGAAGTCTTAAGTTGATTTCATAATTTCCCCTTTTAGGAAGATAAGCAGTTGGTACATCACCTATGAATAAAGAATTTTTTAAAAAGAAAAACAAAGCAAAAATTTTCATCGCAAAATTACTCCTTCCTCACCAATTATTTCTTTAAGTTCTTCAAATAAATGGTAATCAAAATTTACATAAAAACCCTTCGCTCTATAAATGTAAACTCTACCCTGTTCTTTTACTTCAAACCATAATTCTTTATCTCCCTTATATTTTGAAATTATTTCCTTTAACTTCTTAATATTCTCTTTATCTATTTCATGTGTATTTATCAATATTATTAATTTTTTGAAACGATTTTTGATTATTTTATCCATATCTATTATCTCAATCGCTTTAATACTTCCTTTTTTCCCTGAGTTCAAAGGAGAATATAAACCTTTTATATAATATACTTTCTCTTGATTAAAATTATTCTTAAATTTTTCCAAAAGTTCCCCAAATATATTAACTTTGAAAGTTCCATAAAGATCTTCAAATTCTACTTGAAAGTATTCCGATTCATTTTTCCCTTTCATAATTTTTATCTCGGAAGGGAAACCACATAAATTTATTTCTTTTGTATCCTCAATATAAATAAGTTCAGAAGAATTTGTTATATCCAAAAATTTAATAAAAGGAAGATAAGGAGTGAGAGGATGAGTTCCAAAATAAAATCCAAATGCCTTTTTCTCCATCTCAAGTCTTTCATTAATAGACATTTCACTTTTTACCTTATAATCCAAATTGTTATTTTCAAAAAGAGAAACCTTTATTTTACTTTCATCCCTTTCTATCTTTGAAAGTAATTTTTTTCTATCAGGCTCTAAACTATCAAAGGCACCAGAATATATAAGAGCTTCAATAACCTTTTTATTACAGGATTTTGAACTTGTTCTATAAATAAAATCTTCAAAGGATTTGAACCTGCCCTTTTCTCTTGCCTTTATAATTGTATTTATTGCTGCATCACCTACATTTTTTATTCCACCAAGACCAAAAAGAATTTTGTTATCAGAAACTATTTTAAATTCTCTTTCGCTTTCATTTATATCAGGTTTAAGTATTTCAATCCCCATCCTTTTTGCTTCATTTACAAACTTTGCAAGTTCTTCAGATTTTCCCATCTCACTTGAAAGATTAACACACATAAAGAAAAGTGGGTAATGGGCTTTTAAAAAGGCTGTTTGATAGGAGATAAGAGCATAACTTGTAGCATGGGCTTTATTGAATCCATAACCGGCAAAGGGTTTTATTATTTCAAATATGTCTCTTGCAACCTCTTCAGGCACCCCCCTCTTTTTTGCTCCTTCTATAAAATCCTTTTCTTCTGCAAGCATTTTCTCTTTCTCCTTTTTACCCATTGCTCTCCTTAAAATATCGGCTTTGCCCATTGAAAATCCAGCAATTTCACTTGCTATCTTCATTACTTGCTCTTGATAAAGAATAAGTCCGTAAGTTTCTTTTAAAACATTTTCAAGAAGAGGATGAGGATAGGTAATTGGAATAAGTCCATGTCTTCTACCCGCAAATTCATTTATGTTTACAGAACCAAGAGGACCTGGTCTATATAGCGCAATAATAGCGATTAAATCTTCAAATTTTTCTGGTTTTGTTTTTTTCAAAATTTCCCTCATACCCTGTGATTCAAGTTGAAAAACACCTATTGTTTCTCCTTTTTGTAAAAGTTCATAAGTCTTTTTATCATTAAGTGGAATTTTTTCAATGTTAAAATCAGGCTCTTTCATTTTTATCATTTCTTCCACTTTACGAATGACAGTTAAGGTTTTAAGACCAAGAAAATCCATCTTTATAAGTCCAACTGATTCAAGAGATTCCATCTCGTATTGAGTGCACACTGTACCATCAGGATGCTTATAAAGAGGAACAAATTCGGTAAGATCTGAAGGAGCAATTACAATACCACCTGCATGAACCGATGCATGCCTTGCATGTCCTTCTATTCTTTTTGCATACTCAAAAAGTTTTTTATAGATTTCCTTTGAATCTATTAAACTTTTGAAAATTGGATTAAACTCATAGGTTTCTTCAAGGGTATTATAATTTACAAGTTTTGCAATCTCATCTGCCTCTGAATAGGGAAGACCCATTACCCTTGCTACATCTCTTATCGCAGCCTTTGCCTTCATCCTTCCAAATGTTATTATTTGAGAAACACAATTTTCTCCATACTTTTTTCTTACGTACTTTATTATTTCATCCCTTCTTTCATCTTCAAAATCTATATCCACATCAGGAGGCGAAATCCTTTCTGGATTTAAAAATCTCTCAAAATAAAGTCCATATTTCAATGGATCAACATTTGTAACACCAAGAGAATAAAGTACAAGGGAACTCACAGAAGAGCCTCTTCCAGGACCTACTTTTATTCCATTTCTTTTTGCAGTATCAACAATATCTTTAATTATTAAAAAATAACCCTCATATCCCATTTTCCCTATTATTTCAAGTTCATAGGAAAGCCTTTCTTTATATTTTAAAGGAATTTCCTTTTTAAACCTTTCTTCAAGTCCTTTAGTAGATAAATATTTAAGATATTCATAACTTGAGTTAAATCCATGGGGAATACGAAATTCTGGAAGATGCAATTTTGAATCAATTTCAAGAACTACATTACATTTTTCCGCAACTTCAAGGGTATTTTTTATTGCATCTTTTATATAGGAGAACCTTTCTTCCATCTCTTCTTTATTTTTGAAATAAACCTCTTGAGTTTCAAATTTTAATCTTACCTTGTCCTTTAAAGTTTTATTTGTTTGTATTGCAAGAAGTATTTCATGTAATTCATAGTCATTTTTATTTAAAAAATGAACATCATTTGTAGCAACAACTTTTAAATCATAAGTTTTTGAAAATTCTAATAAAGTTTTATTAATTTCAATATTTTCTTTTAAATCAACATCCATCAGTTCAAGATAAACATTATCTTTTCCAAATATATCAATGTATTTTTTTAAGACCTTCTCTGCTTCTTCCCTTTTACCGGATATTATTAAAGAAGGAATATGACTTTTCAGACAGCCAGTCAAAAATATAAGTCCTTCTGAATATTTTTCAAGTAGTTCAAAATCAATCCTTGGTTTATAATAAAAACCTTCAATATACGCTAAAGATGAAAGTTTTAAAAGATTTTTATATCCTTTATTATTCTGAGCAAGAAGAAGAATATGGTAATTAGAACCTGAGGCACCTCCTCCTTTTTCAAATCTATCCTTTGGAGCCATATAAAGTTCTATTCCTATTATTGGTTTTATTTCATTTTGAATTGCATATTTATAGAATTCTATCACGCCAAATAAAGCACCATGATCCGTAAGTGCCACTGCTGGCATTCCATATTCTTTTGCCTTATCTACTATATCTTTTATTTTTGGAACGCCATCTAAAAGACTATATTCTGAATGAACATGCAAATGAACAAAACTCATTTTGGTAATATTTTAACTCTTCTCCCTTCTATGATCAATCTTCCCTCGGCAAATAACTGTATTGCTTCTGAATAAATTTTGTGTTCTTCTTTTAAAATTCTTTCAGCAAGTGTTTCAGGAGTATCATCTTCAAGAACAGGAACACATCTTTGAATAATAATAGGACCTGTATCAATCCCTTCATCTACAAAATGGACTGTACATCCTGAAACTTTTACACCATATTCCCATGCCTGCTTCTGGGCATTTAATCCAGGGAAAGAAGGTAAAAGGGATGGATGAATATTCATTATTCTATATGGAAAGGCAGATAAAAAGGTCTTTTTTAAAACTCTCATAAAACCAGCAAGACAAACAAGTTCAACTCCCTTTTCTTTTAATATCCTTACATACTCTTCTTCCCTATCAGGCGTCATATAAGTTTTTTTCTCACCAGGATATACATACATTGCTTCAACACCAAGGCTTTTTGCTTTTTCAAGGGCAGGGGCATTTGGATTATCTGATAATACTATTACAACTTCTGCATCTATTTTTCCTTCTTTTGAATTTTTTATTATAGCCTCCATATTTGAACCCCTGCCCGAAACAAGAATACCAACTTTTATTTTTTTCATGGAACACTTGCAAAAATTGATGAAATATCTACATCCTGAAAAATCATCTCATTGTCTTTAAGCCATTTATAAAGCTTCATAACAGGTATATCTTGAATTTGCTCTTTCTTGAGATACAATGGCAAATTTACTTTTATAAATTCTTTATAGTTCATTACCTCTTTCTCATACCTTTCCAAAAGTCTTTCAACTTCTTCTCTATTCTGAGGATTATTAATAAAATCAACTGCCTTTTCATATATCTTTTTAAATCTTATTATTGCTTCTCTTTTAAAATATAATCCTGTTTGTGAAACAAAATAGCCTGCGTAAGGATAAGGAGAGGCTATCTCATTTAAAAATCCTTCTGTAAAAATTTGAATATTATTAGAATCTTTTAAAAAAGAAATAGAAGGTTCTATTAAATATGCAACTTCCCATTCCCCATAGGGTACAGATGTTGAATATCTTATTATTTTACCTTCATTTATTTTAACCTTATTTAGAGTTAGCCACTTTTTTAAAATCTCCGCATCCTTTCTCCAAGAAGGCACTGCTATAATTTTATCCTCAAAAAGTTTGAAGGATAGTTTTTTTTCTTTTGTTTTTATAACTATACCTGTAAAAGGATTGTCTTTTTCTTCAACAACCATACCTACAAGTCTAAACTTTTCAACATCTGCTATCCCTTCATAAAGAAAGTTTACAAGGGGATATCCGGCAAGAACCTCAAACTTTCCTTTTCTCAACTCTTCAACAGGATCCTCTCTTGAAAAGGTATATTCAATTAAGACCTTAACTTTACTTTCATCAAAGTATCCTTTTTCTTTTGCCACAAAAATAGGGAAACTGGAAAAATCAGGACAAGCAACAATTTGCATTTCCTGAATCTGACTTGCTTTAAACTGTGGATAAACAATTATAAAAACTAAAAGAGCAGCGAGAATTATATTTAATATGTATAACACGTATTTCATTTTTCCTCCTTTAAAATTAAAATTATACTATCAATTGCCTTTTTAAATCAATCTTATAAATATCTCCTCCAACTTTTTTGTATTATATTCTTTATAAAGATTCTCTTTTTCGCCCTCTAAAATAATTTTCCCATTCTTTAAAAAAATTATTCTATCTCCCACTTCATCGGCAAATTCAAGGGAATGAGTTGCAATCAATATTCCTGTTCCATTTCTTTTTAATTCCCTTAAATAATTTTTGAAGTTATAAACTGCTTTTGGGTCAAGACTTACAAGAGGTTCATCAATTAAAATGACTTCTGGTTCATGGATTAAAGATTGAACTATATTTATCTTTTGCTTCATACCTTGAGAATAATTTTTTGAGATTTCACTAATCCAATCTTCCATGTCAAAAATTTTTGAAAAATATTCAACTTTTCTTTTAACTTCTTCTTTTTTAATTCCGTAAAGGCTTGCTATGAAAAATATCTGTTCAATACCCGAAAGATATGGATAAACAAATGGCTCATCAGTAATGAATCCAATTTTTTTCTTAAAATTTTCATCTTTATTTATTTTTTGATCTTTAAAATATATTTCACCACCATCTTCTTTCATTATTCCAGAAATTATTTTTAAAGTTGTTGTTTTTCCTGATCCATTTGGCCCAATAAGTATATGTATTTTACCTTTCTCAACACTAAAACTTAAAGGACCAAGTTTAAATTTCCCCAAATCTTTAAAAATATCCTTTAATTCAAGAACCTTCACTTATTTCAATAACTTCTATTTCAATCTTACCAACAATTCCTGCAACCTCTGCCTGTTTTTCTATTTCCCCCATTTTGAGCATTATGTGTAAACAGGAGGCAGGGAATTCAAAATATGTTGGATCAACAAAAACCCATTTATTCAAATACACTGCATTCCATGCATGATACCAGAAATAACCCTCTTGATATATAAGACCAACAACAATTTCTGAAGGAATACCTATTGCTCTTAAAAGGGATGTATAAAGGATTGAATGCTCATTACAATCGCCTTTTTTATTATGTAAAACTTCAATAGCAGATGGGATTGTTACAGAAGCCTCTTTTGAAAGATATGTGAAAACTTTATGCATTAAATTTTTTGATTTTTGAGTATAATTCTCACCTTTCGCCCATTTTAATGCGCTATCCCTTATTTCTTCATTATCCGATTGGATAAAGAGAGTTGGTTTTAAATAA
Organism: Caldifarciminota bacterium; assembly: GCA_039803805.1. Lineage (GTDB taxonomy): Bacteria > Hydrothermota > Hydrothermia > Hydrothermales > Hydrothermaceae > JBDRZD01. Next base: position 621 of record JBDRZF010000045.1, on the reverse strand, counting down.
TCTTTAAGTTCTTCATTTATAATTAATTCCTTTACTTCTTCAATTTGTGGTTTTTCAACTTCAATTATAGCATAATCCTTACCTTTTTCAATTAGTCTTTGATTACCAAACTCAAGATCAAGTATAGAAGGATCAATATTTGAAAGTTTATAAATAATCTTATTTGCCATTAAAGAAACTTTTTTCCCCTTAGGTTTCACAGCATATTTAAATAAAATATCAATTGGTTTTTCAGAAATCTTTATTGCTTCATTTTTTTCTTCTTTTAAAAGAACCATATCAAAAGGTAATTCCTCTTTTATTATTTCATTATCCTTTAAATATATCCTTTGTTTTATTCCAGCAAATTCATATTCATAGACATCTGTTTCAATCTTTTTATTCTTATAATCTATTTTTTCCTTCCCTTTATAAAATAGGATTGCATCGGCAACCTGTTTTACTGATGGATCAAACATTCTGAAACTTATCTTTTCACCTTCTTTTATTTTCTTTTCCTTTAAAAAGGCTTCAAGTGTTACAGGTAAAAAAGCAACTTCTCCAAGTTCTATTTCTTCAACCCTTTCTTTATAATAAAGTTTTAATTTTGTTCCAATTATCTCGCCTTTTAATTTCATCTCT
>JBDRZF010000044.1:0-7939 GCA_039803805.1 Caldifarciminota bacterium | reverse complement strand
TTGGAGAAGTGATACCATAATGTCCCTTTATCTTTTCATCACTTATTCTTGTGAAAGCAACAACAGGTGCACCACGCCTTTCAGGACCATATTCAGGGAATGCCTGCACATACTTTCCTTCATGCATCATTGCCTCTGCTAAAAGAAGTGCTGCTGTTTTTGCACCCATTCCTCCTCTTCCATGCCATCTTATTTCAATTTTCTTATCCATAAAACCTCCTTAAAAGTTTTATATAATACTGGATGAATTTGTATTTTGCAAAACATTATAATAATAAATTTAAAAAGGAGTTCAAAATGGGAACATTTCAAATAATAATAAGTTTGTATTTTTTAAGTATCACACCCTACTGGATACAGAATATAAATCCACAAAATATGGTTTCTCTCTCTAAGTGGATTGAAGAAATGGGTGGGAGAAAAAGGGTAATTTCCAAATTAATAAATTCCTCTTCTTTTTTCATCCCTGAAAAAGAAGCATTAAATTTGAAGAATTTTTTAAATGTAAAAAAAGTTGAAAGGTTTAAAAGATTTTCCGAAAATCTTTCTCCACTTAACATTCAAGAACTTGTTTATGAAGACTATTTAAAAATTTTAAATGTAAACAAAGTCCATGAAAAGGGAATATTAGGAGATAATGTAAAAATAGGTATACTGGATGCAGGTTTTGACTTCATACACCCTGCCTTAAAACATCTTGCAAAGCCTGAATATAAACGAATCTTACACACCCATGACTTTGCATCTGGAGATCATTTATTCATAAAATTCCCTTCAAATGTTTTTTATGAAATAAATTATAACCAGGCAGGTGTTGCTTATATAAATAGTTTTGATTTAAAAAGAATTCAAAATGAGGCAATAATATTTTATAGTTACAGCCATGATTCAATACTTTATGCTCAAAATCAGTTTCAAAGGAACTTTTGGAAAATATATGCCTGCAAAGTAAATGAAATAGGCGAATTTACATTTCCACCAAAATTAATCAAAAGAGATACATTTGCAATAAAACCTTCTTTTGAAATAAGTAATAATGAAATAAACCTTGTTTATAAAACAAGAAGGGGAAATTTCAAATTACATTTTTCAAAAATTTCAATTGATAGTTTAAATCTTTTTTCTGATACAATTATTTATTCCTCAAAGATAATAATAAACCCATACATTTTAAATGCTTTCAACAAATTGAATATTTTTCTCATTGATACACAGGGATTTAAAGTTCTTTATTCTCAGGATGGTGGAAATATATGGAATGAAAAATTAATTTTTGAAGGAAAATATACAGATTATAAGATAGAAAAAAGTGAAAATGGATTTAAAGGGGTTTGTGTAAAAGGGGTTCCATGGGAAGAAGATAGTATAATTTTATTCGGGATTGATTCACTTTTTAACCAGTTATTCTCAAAAAAAATTGGAAAAGGTGTTGAACCTGAGATAATATTAAAAGATGATACTATAAATTTATGTTATTTTAATTATAAAAATCTCATATTTTCTAAATTTCTTGACACAATTCTTTTGTATCAATCAATAGTTGATTCAGGAAATTTTTTCTATTCACCTGAATTTTATTTTGAGGAAAATGAAATTAAATTAATTTATTCAAAGGAAGGTATTGTTTTTTCATTTCCTTCAAATGAAATTGGATTTTCCCATACGGATTTAATAAAATCAGATGGAAATTTCATCCTTATAAGAAGGAGAGGAGATGATATAGTAACATTTGAAGCGGAGAAGGATTACGATTTTAATAGTTTCTCTCATGGAGCAAGGGTTTTAAGTGTGATTGCTGGAATGGGTGGCTTGGAACTTACAGGGGTTTCCCCTGCTTCAAAATTTATACTTGCAAGAACAGAAAGAACAATGAATCTTTACGGAAATGAATTTGAGAATATAATTGAAGAGGATTTCTGGGTTGAGGGACTTGAATGGGCAATTTCAAAGGGTGCTCAAATAATAAATAGTTCTCTTGGATATATTTTATGGTGGAATAAAAAAGATGCTGATGGAAAAACATCGCCCGCATCAATTGCTGCGAGTAAGGCTATCAAAAAGAACGTCCTTGTTGTAAATGCCATAGGAAATCTCGGAGAAAATGAATTCCATCAAGAGATAGGTGTTCCTGATACAACTTTACATATTCCTTCAGATGCAGATTCTATAATAACAGTGGGAGGAATTGTAATAGGTGATTCAATATATGTTCATGAAAAGTCCTGCTATGGCCCTACTGCTGATGGAAGAAAAAAACCGGATGTTGTAGCACCTTGGAGTGCGAAGGTTGCTTATGTTTATTTTGAGAGTTATGGTACGCAAATAGATACGATAATAGGATATGCTTATAGTGAAGGGACTTCCTATTCAACTGCAATTGTTACAGGAATATGCGCTCTTGCCTTATCTGCTCATCCTTCATGGGATGCAAGAAAATTGATAAAATATTTAAAACAAACCTCGCATCTTTTGAGAGATACAGCAGATAATATTTCTGGTTGGGGTTATCCTGATGCTGAAAAATTAGTTTTTATAGAAAAACCTGAAATCCCTATACCAAAAGAAAAGATTGAAAGTGATAGACTTTTATCTCCTTATCCAAATCCAACTGAATTTGATTATATAAATTTTCCATTTATAATAGTGGAAGGAGAAAGTTATGTTGAATTTAAAATATACGACATTTCAGGGAAAATAGTTTTTGAAAAGAATTTTGAATTTCTGGACTGTGGAAGACATATTTTCAAATGGGATTTAAAGGATAAAAATGGGAAAAAAGTAGGACCCGGAAGTTATATTGCTGTTTTAAAAACTTCGTTTAATACGTCCTACAAAAAATTTAGCGTTGTAAAATGAAATTTAAGAGAATTCTAATAGCAAATAGAGGAGAAATTGCTGTAAGAATTATAAATGCATGTAAAGAACTTGGAATAGAAACTGTTGCTGTATATTCAGAAGCAGACAAAGAATCTTTACACGTAAAATTAGCAAATAAAGCGGTGTGCATAGGCCCTGCACCTTTGAGTGAAAGTTATTTAAATCCTGCAAGGATAATAAGTGCAGCGGAAATTACAGGATGTGATGCAATACATCCAGGTTATGGTATGTTTGCTGAAAATCCAGATTTTGCTGAAATGGTTATCACTTCTGGCTTTAAATTCATAGGACCCTCACCAGAAATAATAGAAAAAATGGGAGATAAAATATATGCAAAGAATTTTATGAAAAAAGCAGGGGTGAAAGTTGTGCCCGGTTCTGAAGAACCGATAAAAGAATTAAAAAAAGGGCTTGAAATAGCAAAAGAAATAGGTTTCCCTGTTTTAATAAAAGCAGCAGGAGGAGGTGGTGGAAGGGGAATGAGAATCTCAAGAAATGAAAAAGATTTTGAAGTTAATTTTAGAACAGCAAAAGCCGAAGCGCTTGCTGCTTTTAAAGATGACAGAGTTTATATAGAAAAATTTATCGAAAATCCAAAGCACATTGAAGTACAAGTTGCGGGAAACGGTAAGGATATTTATTTACATTTTTTTGAAAGAGAATGTTCAATTCAGAGAAGACACCAAAAGTTAATTGAAGAAGCACCAAGCCCCTCTATTAATGAAGAAGAAAGAAGAAGACTTTTGGAGATGGCAATCAAGGGTATAAAGGCTCTTAAATATGATAGTGTTGGAACAATGGAATTTATAATGGATGAAAATAAGAATTTTTATTTCATAGAGATGAACACAAGAATCCAGGTTGAACATCCTGTAACTGAATTTATAACTGGTATAGATTTAATAAAACTTCAAATCAAAATAGCAGAAGAAGAAAATATAAATTTAAAACAAGAAGACATAAACAAAAAAGGACATGCAATTGAAATAAGAATAAATGCAGAAGATTCAAAAAAAGGCTTTTTACCCTCACCTGCAAAAATTGAAAAACTTCATTTCCCCGGTGGGCCTGGAGTAAGGATTGACTCTTATATTTACACTGGATATAAAATTCCCTCGTTTTATGACTCATTAATTGCAAAATTAATCGTTTATGGGATAAATAGGGAAGAAGCGATAAAAAAACTTGAAAGGTGTCTTGATGAAATTATAATTGAAGGTCCCTCCACAACAATACCATTTTATAAATTTTTAATTAAAAAGGAAAAGTTTTTAAATGGAACCTATACAACAAATTTTGTTGAAGAAATAATGAATGAGTGGCTTTCCTTATAGATAATTTTCTGGAAACTCTATTGAATTCAAAATTTTCTTTGCTTCTTTTGTTTCTTTTACATCATGAACTCTTATTATATCAACTTTTTTTAAAATTAAAAATGAAGTTATTGCAATTGTCGCATCCTTTCTTTTAGAAGGGTCTTCCTCTCCAATTATTTTTCCTATAAAAGATTTTCTTGAATGTCCAATAAGTAATGGATAATTTAATTTTTTAAATTCATCAACATTTTTTAAAATTAAAAGATTATCATATACCCTTTTACCAAAACCTATTCCAGGATCTATAATTATTTGACTATCCTCGATACCAAGATTTTTTAAAAAAAATATTCTTTCTTGAATTTCTTCCTTTATTTCTTTGATTGTATCCTCATAATAAGGATTTTTTTGCATATCCTTTGGTGTTCCTCTTATATGCATTACAATGTAACCTGCTCCATATTTTTTTATTACATAAGGCATATTTTTATCAAACTTTGCTCCAGAAATATCATTCACAATATTTGCCCCTTCTAAAAGTGCTTCTTCTGCTACTTCTGATTTATAAGTATCTATTGAGATAACAATATCACTTTTTTTTCTTATCTCCCTTATAACAGGTAAAACTCTCCTTTTTTCTTCTTCTAAAGACACAGACTCTGCACCAGGTCTTGTAGATTCTCCTCCTATGTCAATTATATCAGCACCTTCACTAATAATTTCAAGAGCCCTTTCTATTGCTTTTTCCTTGTCAAAATATCTCCCACCATCGTAAAAGGAATCAGGAGTTACATTTAATATTCCCATTATAAGTGGTTTATCTTTTAAAGGAATAAAACCATCTTTAATCTTTATTTTTTCCATATTGACTTTTATTATATTTTTCCTGTATAATATATATTCTTTTAAAAAGATATAAGGGCCCGTAGCTCAATGGGTAGAGCAGCGGACTCATAATCCGTTGGTTGCAGGTTCGAGTCCTGCCGGGCCCATTATTCCTGAAATATTTTATTTATTTCTTTTTTAATTTCTTCAATTGAGAAAGGTTTTGGAAAGAAACCTTTCATCCCCTTAAGTTCTTTGACTTTTTCTCTTAACTCATAAGAGTCATAGGCGGTTACTATAATAAATTTTATATCCGGATAATCTTTTTGAAGATTTGCAATGAGCTCTAATCCTGACATTCCGGGGAGTCTAACATCGGTCACAAGGAGATCATAGGGTTTTTCCTTCCATTTTTTAATAGCCTCTTCACCAGTCCTTACACTTTCAACTTCATAATCGCTTCCGAGAATTTGACTTACAAAAAAAGCAAGAGGTGCCTCATCTTCTACAAATAAGATTCTTTTTTTACTCCCCCTCATGGCTTATCACCTCTATAAATTTATCAACTAATTGGGGATCAAATTTTTTGCCTGAATATTTTTTTAAAAATTCAATTGCTTCTTCTTTTGTAAGTTTATTGGCGTAAATTCTCTCATTAGTTATTGAATCATATACATCACATATTGAAAGTATTCTTGAAAGTAAAGGAATTTCTTCCCCTTTAAGTCCATCAGGATATCCTGTTCCGTCGTAATTTTCATGGTGATGTCTTATGACAGGAATTGTATCTTTTAAAAATCTCAACGGTTTCACAATTTCAATTCCTATATTAATGTGCTCTTTCATCTTCTCATATTCTTCTGGATCTAGTTCAAAAGGTTTTTCTAATATATATTCTCTTATACCTATCTTTCCTATGTCATGCAATAAGGCTGCATATCTCAAAATTTTTAACTCTTCGTCTTTTAAGCCAATTTTTTTACCCACTAAGTGGGCAAGTCTTGCTACCCTTGAAGAATGACCTTTTATACTTCTATCTTTTGCTTCTTGGGCTTTAACAAGAGCAAGGAGACTTTCTAAATAACTTTTTTCAAGGGAATCAAAGAGCATTGAATTAGAAAGAGCAATTGAAATAGTATTTAAATAAGTTTCAAAAAGGGGCAAAATTTTAAAAAAGGAAATTTCCTCTTTTTTTGTACCAATCATAAATATTCCAAAAGGTTCTTTATTTTTTGTTTTTAAAAAACCTATACTTATTTCTTTAATACTTCCTTCAGGAAATTTTAAAATATAGGGTTCCCTTTTTTCTCTTAATTTTTTAAAGAATGGATGAGAGAAGTCAAATTTCATATCCGGCTCAAGAAAGTTATCAAATCCAATGAAATATTTTACACACAAAGTATCAGGAGAATTTTCTTCATTAAATAAAAGCGCAACATCCTCAACATTAAAGATTTTTTCTGCTCCTTTTAAAATCCCTATGCAAAGTTTTTCAAAATCAAGTTCTTCGTTAAGAGAATCACTAATTTTATGAAGTTCCGAAAGAATTTTTAATTTCTCCTCAAGTTCTCTATCAACTTCTCCTTTTGCAAGTTCAAGTTTGTGGTAAGCAATCTTTAACTCCTGATTAGCTTTTTTAAGTTCTTCAAGAAGTCGTTTGTTTTCTTTTAAAAGTTTCCTTTTTATTAAAGCATTTTTAACCGCTATTTTAATCTGTTCTGCTTTAAATGGTTTCAGAATATAATCATAAGCACCCATTTTTATTGCTTCAATAGAGGTTTCAAGAGAGCCAAAAGCGGTCATCATTATAACTTGAATATCTTCATCAAAAGCCTTTGCAGCTCTCAAAACCTCTATACCGGAGAGATCAGGTAATTTTATATCCTGAAGAATACAATCAGGGTGAAAACCTTCAATCATTTTAATAGCATCCTCACCTGTATAAGCACTTCTTATTTCGTAATCAGGAGATTCGCTCGAAAGAAGTTTTGCAAGAAAAAGAGTTAAAGCTTCTTCGTCATCAACTATTAAAATTTTATCTTTCATAGCGGTAAATAAATTTTAAAAATTGTTCCTTTCCCATATTCTGATTCAACCTCTACTTTACCACCATGCTCTTCAATTATTTTATGCACTATCGCAAGTCCTAGTCCTGAACCTCCTTTTTTTGTTGAGAAGAATGGCTCAAATATGTGAGGTAAATATTCTTCCTTTATTCCCTTCCCATTATCCTTACACCATACTATTACATTATTACCCATTCTTTTAAATCCTATCTCTATTTCGCCTTCTTTTTCAATTGCCTCAACTGAATTTCTCAAAAGATTTAATATAACTTCTTTAAACTGATCCGGGTCTAAATAAATAATCAGTTCGCCTTCTTCAAAATTTTCTTTTATCTCTATATCTTTTCCTATTGTTTCAGGAGTTAAAAGAAGAATACATTCTTTTAAAATATCTACAATATTTACCCTTGTTTTTTTAATAGGTCTTCTACTCGCAAAACTTAACAGATTTTTAATCAATCTATCTAATCTATATATCTCTCTCAAAATCATATCTATATAACTTTTGACATTATTTTCTTCAGGAAGCCTATGGCTTATAAATTCTATACCTGTTGATATACTGGCAAGCGGGTTTTTAATCTCGTGAGCCATATAAGCTGCTATCTTACCCATAGCAGAAAGCCTCTCTGTTCTTCTGAGCTGTTCTTCAAGTTTCGCAATTTCCCTTATATCTTCTACAATTAATATTATTCCTTTTATTACATCCTCTTTACCATAAACAAAACTACTTGTAAGAGCTAAGGGAATAATTTCACCACTTACACTTACGGTGAATTTTTCTTTAAAAAGTGGCTTCCTATTTATAAAAGAATCCTCTATTTTGCAAAATCCCCCTTCCTCATGAGTACATAA
>JBDRZF010000043.1:0-7970 GCA_039803805.1 Caldifarciminota bacterium | reverse complement strand
AATTGATAAAAATGAAAAGAAAAGAAGAAATGGAATATTTTCTTTTTCCTCTTCCTCCTCATTTATTTTTAGAATTAAAAAAAGAGAAAAAGAGGAGAAAAATTTAAAAACTTCTAAAAAGTTCGTTTTACCCTTTAAAAGATATAAAGAACTCAGATAAAAGAAATAAAAGAATAAAAATTCTAATAAATATTTCTTTAAAAGAAATTTAAATTTATCTACCAAGCAAAATTCCTATAAAATATAAAAGTCCGAAAGATGTGTTGAGTTTTGCAGTTAAAAGGTCAAGCATAACGAAATCAAAAAAGGAAGGATTAAAGGCAATTTGAATATTTCTTATCGCCTGAGGAAGTGATAAGAAGACAATGAGAGTCCAGAATGGCAAAAGTTTTAAAATTACGAAGATAACTGTCAAAATGTAGGGTATAGATACAAGAGCAAGATAATAATAGGAGGAAATTTTATAACCCATCAAATTTGCAGGTGTTATCGCCTTTACCCTTGCATCCTCCTCAATATCTCTGAAATTATTTCCATGAAGAATACCAACAACAATCAATGCAGAAGGAATTATGAGAATAAAAGGGAGCCATGAAAATTCTTTTGTCTGAACATAATAGGCACCAAGCGAAAGAAATGGACCAAAAGCCAAAAATACTGAAATATCACCGAGTCCCCTGTATTTTAATCCAAGGGGTTTTAATTGATAAAAAATACCAAGAAATGCACCTATAAGAATAATTATCAAAAGAAAAATTCCTCTTAAAAGAGTTAATATTATTCCACATATAAGGGATATAATGAAAAGAAAAATTATTAGATTTAAATGCTCTTTTTCACTCATCAGCCCATCCTGTAAAACCCTGCTTGAACCAATAGTAAGCCAATCATCAACTCCATACTTATAATCCATATGGTCATTTAAGGCATTAACTCCTGCATGAAAAGTGATAATTCCTAAAACTACCAAGAGGAAAAGCCAGAAATTGACTTGCGGTGCTAAAAATGTCCCTATTATTAAAGATATAAAAGATGCGGTAAAGGCAAATGGTCTTGTTGCTTTAAAATATATGAACAATTTTTTTGGTTTCTCTTTTAACTCTTTAAGAATTTTTAAATCTTCATCATTTATAGAAATTTTTTCAAAAACGATTTTCCCCTTTTTTAAATCTGTTATTTCTATCTGAGCTGGTAAAAGCCTCACTATTTTAATTCCCTTCACCCTCTTCACAGGAATTATTGCTTCAAAAGACTTTCTAAAGATTATTTTTCTTATCTCTTCAAGATTTTGAGGTTCACCAAGAATTTCTGCTTTTGCAAAAACCTTTAATATCCTGTCAGGTTTTTCTCCCTGAATTAAAAAATAACACTTACCCTTTTCCCTTATATTTTCAAGAATTCTTTCATCAGAAACAAGTGCATATATAATTCCGCCATCCTCTGCATAGAAGTTCTTCTCAAAGAAAATCTCACCATCACCCACTATAAGTGTCAAAATTTTATTTTCGGAAAGTATTTCAATTATACTTTTAAGTATCTGGATCCTTTCCATAGATCCTCCTTTTAAGGAAATTTATTATAAATCAACGGGGAAAAATTTTTCAAAAATAAATCATTTTGAATTAAAATAATCACCTGGCAAAAGAAAAATAAATTTTTTGGTGTTCTTTTTATTTTTAATAAAGTAAATACCCTTTTGAAAATTTATATTTTTAAATTTTCTACCTGAAACATCATAAACTAAATTTCCTTCTTTACCTTTTGAAATATCAAGTTTTGGTTCTTTAATCTTAACAGGATAAAGGTTAAACCATTTCTGACATTCCATTGTATCACCTTGATTTGAATATAAAGTAAGTTTAATTATATATCCACCCGGTGAAAAACCCTGTGTATTCCATATCCCAAGTATTTCATGTCTTTTCTCGGTGTTAGAGGAATCGATAAAATGCCAGTTTGTATCACCTGGGGATTGATAATAAAGGGCATAATGGTCAAGATTATAATAAGGATTTAAAGGTCCTCCGTCTGCATAGGCATCACCAAATATTTTTATTGTGTCTCCTGCATAATAAGAAGAAAGATAATCAATTTTTCCAACAAAAAGATATGATGCATCATGGGCGATTGGCTCGGTTGAATATTCACATTGAAGAATGTAAAGTCTTGACGAATCTGTTGCCCATATATTTCCTAAGATTTGGGAGGAATAGGCAAATATTTGAATTCCATATTTGGTAGATATAATATCGCATGTTAATGAAGCAAGATAAACAAGGTTTATAGAATTTCCACTTGCTTCAAGATGTCCCCCTGAACCATCAAGGAAATAATTATGAGAAATTACAAAAGAATTCTCCATTGATAAAACTTCCCCGACTATTGAATAGGATAATTCAAGAAAGGCTGTATCCTGAGGATAAATACTCCATGTATGAACATATGTATTGTTGAGAGTAAAAATTCTATCATTTAAAGGAAGTGTAAAATAGTCATAATGATTTTCATTAATAAGATTTCTAAGGGTATATGGATTTTGATGTTCAAAAAATATTCCGATAGTTCTTATCTCAGAATTATTTATAATAACATTGCATCCCGAAGAAGGAAACAATCCCCACATTAAATAAAAAGAAGAATCAATATCAACATGATACCCTATTCCTGAAATATTTGGCAATGTAGAATCAAAAACAAAATTATAAATCCATCCTATCGGTGGAAATTCATAATTAACATAAGAGGATTCGGGTAAGTGAAACCAGACAAGTAAGGTATCTATATTTTTAAAATGGGCTTTTGCATTATCCATCATGATATATTCTCCAGGGGATTGTGCATTGTATATCCATAATTCTGAATTTTCAAAAAGACAGGTTGTGAAAAAAGAGAGGGAAAAATCATTATTCTGCCAGTTTGCCTTTGCCTTTCCTATCATTCCCATATTAAGAGGCATGAAATTACCAAATATCTTTGAATCCATCATCTCCATATACGAAGAATCAACAAGCATAAAGCCATATTGATATATATGAACCTGCGGAAAATAAATATATGAAGAATCAATTAAAATTTTACCAATATTGAGTGCGTATATATTTCCGTAAATTGTAAGTTCAGCGTTTTTAAGAAATAAAACACCATCATTTATAACAATTATGTTTCCATGAACTTCAAATGGATAATTTATCAAAAGGGTTTCATGGGGTGTATCGCCAACAATTATATCCTGTGGCATAAATTTTATATTCTTAAATTCAAATTTCTTAAAATTAAGAATACCAGAGGAAAAACTGGTTCGTGCGGGGAGATACACAGGAGGACTTTTTTGTAAACATTCTTTTGCCAGTGCTTTGGAAATCTCATGTATTGAAAAATTTGTTACAAAAATTATTGCAATTATAAAACTCATTTAAATTACCTCCTACAAATTTATTTTAAAAGCAAAAAATGGAAAGTTATGCCTTAAATTACTCAAAAAAGGAATCGGATTAAAATAAAATTGTAAGTTATCAAATTTAAATGATGTGCTTTCCAACTTTTTGATAAAAAACTTATATGTAAAACTTGTTAATGCGATTTCAGATGTTATAAATATTAATGGATAAAGTTTAAAATAATCTTCATCTCCTATGAGTATTCCAAGACCTGCTGTAAATCCATGAGAAAGATAGGGGATTAAATATGTTAAAAATGCTGGCCCAAAATCTAAATCATTCTTTTTTGACAATTCCTTTCCCAAATGATAACCTATACTATGACCTATTAAAGAAGAAATAGACCATACTTCTAATGAAATATCTACTCCTCTAAAATTTGCCCAGGTTAAAATCAAAGCAGGTAAAAATTCTGCACCTATTAAGGAAGTTCTTAATTCAAAAAGTGCATCTCCAAAAGTTAAATATTCATCACCTTTTGAAAAATATAAAGAAAGATAACTTTCAGAAATTGAAAGTAAAGTCGCACCTATTAAATGATCTTCAAAAGAAATTTTTTCATACAAATTAAATAAACCCATAAGGGAAAAATAATGATAATACCCATATAAAGAATGATTTAATTTTCTTTGATATATTCCAGGGGTTAAACCATAATTGTTGCATAAATAGAAATCTAAGAGATTAAAACCGATACTGAAAGGGAAAACTGCTTTTTCTGATTGTAATAAAGAAAAACCATAAATTGCACCAGTTAATCCTCCCATAAACCCCGCATATGCAGCTGCATTATTTATTCTCGTTTTTGAAGATATATAAAAAGATGTTCCAAAGGAAAAAAGAGGGGTTAAGAAGGCTATCCCTGTTGCGGTTTTATCCCATTCATCAAAAATAAAAACGGGTAATGACCAGGAATAAATACAGATTCCAAGAAGTGTTTGCCCGATTATGTATCCTGCTTTCTGGTCTTCAAGAACAGTTATTCTCTCAATCTCTTTTTCCATAATTTTTTTAAATTCAGAAGGTGAAAATTCAATTACCTCTTTTCTATCTTTATATATTCCCTCAACTATATATGTTGAATCCTCTTTCTGATAAAGAAGTATATTGAGAGGTCTTTCTTTAAAAAGTGTTATAAGTTTTTGCTGGGTCATTCTATCAATTTTTAAAACTTTAAATGTTTTTGCTTCTTCAGAAAATAGAGAAATAAAGAAAAATAAAATTATAAATAATTTTTTTATGGTTTTATTTTTAAAACCTTGTAAATTTCTTTTCCAAATTTTAAAAAATAAGTAGAAGAAGAGAGGTCCAAAACTATTTTATTTTCTCCTTTCTTTAATTTAATTTCTCCGGGTTTCCTTCCAGAAATCCCAAAAATCTCAATTTTTCCGTAATTATCCCTGTTATAAATTCTAATATAATTATTTCCAAAAATAAACGAGATTTTTCTATTTAAATTATTCCTTTCAGAAATTTTCTGTTCAACATAATATCCAAAATAGGCATCCTGATTACCGTTTCTTGTGTCAGTCCATAGAGGAAATGGAATGCCTGCATAGGAATCAAGCCCGATATATTCTCCGATAACACCCGCCCTAAAACTATCAGGATTTATTGAAACAGTTGTAACTCTTATATTTGGAGTAAATGTTTCTCCTCCATCAAAACTCTGTGTTAAAAATAAATCAAATTTCCAGTTGTTTGAATAAAGCCTTCTATCGTAAAAACAAACTGTTAATATTCCTGTTGAATCAACACATGCCCATGGATGGAATTGGTCAAGCCCGTTTCCAACAGGGTCATCATTAACCCTTTTTCTCTGTGTCCAGGTAAAGCCACCATCTAAAGATTTTGTCAGGAATATATCAGGGTCACCACCAGGTCCTGTATCCATATATATTACATAAATTGTTCCATAATAAGGACTTGAAGGATATATATCACATACAGGAACTGGATATGAAAATGTTAAAATGTTCCCATTTAAATATCTATCAGGCTCATCAACATATTGAACTATGTTATCCTGACCAAATGTCAAACCTCCATTATAAGATACATCATGCATTATAGCAGAATAATAATAATTAAGCCAGAAAACATGAACATAACCATTTTTATCCACCGCAGGAACAGACCATTGATTATCTGAAAGATCAGAAACCCTGACAGGGTAAGACCATGTAATTCCCTGATTTGTGCTTCTTACAAGATAAATATTTGTTTCCCAGAACCTTGTCCAGGAGATATAAAGGTTCCCTGAATAAGGACTATTTGTTCTATCACATGTAATAAGTTCTTTATCTTCAAAATTTGAATAACTTGGACCAACTGCAATATAAGGACCATCCCAGTTAACTCCTCCATCAAAAGACCTATAAACACAAAGGGCATTTGAATCACCAATCTGTTTAAAACTTAAAACAACTGCATAAAAATTACCATATTTATCACAGGTAATACCTGGATCAGAATCCCATGGATAGGGACTTAAATTATAACCGAGAAGTTTATCGGTCCAAGTATAGCCTTTATTAAAAGAATAGCCAACACCAACCTGTCTATAACCCAGCCTAAAATCCCTCCACACAGCAACAAGATTATCAGGATTCAAAGGATTAACAATTATCTGTTCTTCATTTTGAAGATAAGGTGTTACATCAGAATTTACTTTTATATTTAAAAATTCGCCTCTAAAAGTATCCTCATATCCTTTTATCTTTTCTTTAAAAACTCCTTTCAAAATAGAATCCTCATAGGCTTCATAAATAAAAGGACCTCTCAAAATAAAAACAACTATCAATATATTCATTTTTATCCCCCTTTGTTCATTTAAAAATGTTTATTATTTTAATAATCTTTTTATTTTTACACTCAACAAAGTTTATTCCCCTTTTTAAAACATCAACTTTCCTGCCCTGCAAATCGTATATTTTGAAATTCTTATTTTTAAAAATTTTATAGAAATCCTTGTTTTTTATAATTGTTGGGATTTCTAAATTAACAATTTCTAAATCCATTTTCTCTTTTGCCTTTAACTGTGATAAAAGTGCTTTTGAAAAATAAAGGTCATTATCATCACCATTCCTCCCATCAGTCCATATTGCATATATGTAATTACTATCTGCAAGACATATATGATATTCACCCATAAAATCGGCCCAGCTTCTAAAGGAGACATCAGAGACCTGTTTTGCAGGATAAAATGTTTTTCCGCTGTCAGCAGAGAACCTATGCCAGAAAGAAAAAAGGCTATACTGGTTTGTTGGCCAATCAGGAGTATGATAATATGTCACATGTAAACCACCAAAGGGATCAAAAGTTGCCCATCCTTTACACTGTCCTCCTGATATAACCTCATTTACTATAAAAGGACCTGTCCATGTATTTCCTCCGTCTTCTGATCTCATTGCAAGAATATCCCATCCAGAATACCTTGTATCAACCCATGTTATAAATATTACGTTTCCTTTAACAGCTATTGAATTTATTGGTGCCCTATCACCATAACTTTGCTGATAATAATAATCAGAAAGATAAATTGGTGTTGTCCATGTCTGTCCTTTATCATAGGATTTTGAATAATAAACTCCGTCATTCCAGGCAACAAGTGCAAGGTGTAAAACTTCATTCTCATCCATGGTAAGCGCTGTTATACCTGTTTTATTTATTATCTCCCATTGTGAAAATGTATTACCATAATCTGTTGATTTTGCAAGTCTTATTCCGGTATTTCCCGAAACCTGCTGCCATGTAATATAAATTTCATTTTTATTCACAACCATCCATGGTTTATCAACTCCTGAACCCGTAACATTTGTTGTGTCATGCCATGTGAGCCCTCCATTCCTTGAAAGATAATGTCTTAAAAGAGAAGTGGAGAACTGAATTATCATATGAACATGCCCTGAATCATCTATACCTATTACAGGGTCTGTATGCCATATAATACCTGTTGATGCATCTGTAAAAGGAATCTGGGTAAAACTTGCTCCACCATTGAAGGAATAAGAATAGGGAGCAATGGGAACACTTCCTCTTTCAGCAGTATTACATATAGAATATATTGAATCCTTCCATATGGTGAAACAGGATTCACCCTGATTTAGAGTATCCCATGGAACATTCGTGCTAACCCTCACATTCGGTATCCATGGAGGTTCTGAAAAAAGAAAAAAGGGCAAAAATAAAAGAAAAAAGATTTTTTTCATTTTTCCTCCCTCCAACCCTTCAATTTTATGTTTTTAATCTCAACATCAAAATCACCCGGGTAATTGTTTTCTATAAAAATATACATTGAAGGCTTTTTATCAGGAACTAAAGACCATGGAAAATTGCTGCTATAAAAAGGTTTCGCACAATTTAAAGGTATTATAATTTCCTGCCAATCTCTTGCACTTTCAATATACTTTATCCCAAGAAGATAAACTCTTTTATCCTCTGAAAGATAAAAATATCTTAATCTAACTGCATTCTTATTCACTTTAATTTTTATAAAAAGAGTATCAGAGGGTAAAATTTTTAAATTTTCTG